>NZ_LS483470.1:3587500-3770000 GCF_900478135.1 Leminorella richardii | reverse complement strand
AGGGTATAGACCCGAAACCCGGTGATCTAGCCATGGGCAGGTTGAAGGTTGGGTAACACTAACTGGAGGACCGAACCGACTAATGTTGAAAAATTAGCGGATGACTTGTGGCTGGGGGTGAAAGGCCAATCAAACCGGGAGATAGCTGGTTCTCCCCGAAAGCTATTTAGGTAGCGCCTCGTGAACTCATCTTCGGGGGTAGAGCACTGTTTCGACTAGGGGGTCATCCCGACTTACCAACTCGATGCAAACTGCGAATACCGAAGAATGTTATCACGGGAGACACACGGCGGGTGCTAACGTCCGTCGTGAAGAGGGAAACAACCCAGACCGCCAGCTAAGGTCCCAAAGTCATGGTTAAGTGGGAAACGATGTGGGAAGGCACAGACAGCCAGGATGTTGGCTTAGAAGCAGCCATCATTTAAAGAAAGCGTAATAGCTCACTGGTCGAGTCGGCCTGCGCGGAAGATGTAACGGGGCTAAACCATGCACCGAAGCTGCGGCAGCGACACTTAGGTGTTGTTGGGTAGGGGAGCGTTCTGTAAGCCTGCGAAGGTGGACTGTGAGGTCTGCTGGAGGTATCAGAAGTGCGAATGCTGACATAAGTAACGATAAAGCGGGTGAAAAGCCCGCTCGCCGGAAGACCAAGGGTTCCTGTCCAACGTTAATCGGGGCAGGGTGAGTCGACCCCTAAGGCGAGGCCGAAAGGCGTAGTCGATGGGAAACGGGTTAATATTCCCGTACTTGGTGTTACTGCGAAGGGGGGACGAAGAAGGCTAGGCCGGCCGGGTGACGGTTATCCCGGTTTAAGCGTGTAGGTGGGCAGTCCTGGTAAATCCGGTCTGCTGTATAACACTGAGGCGTGATGACGAGTCTCTACGGAGATGAAGTGGTTGATGCCCTGCTTCCAGGAAAAGCCTCTAAGCATCAGGTAACACGAAATCGTACCCCAAACCGACACAGGTGGTCAGGTAGAGAATACTCAGGCGCTTGGGAGAACTCGGGTGAAGGAACTAGGCAAAATGGTGCCGTAACTTCGGGAGAAGGCACGCTGGCAGTAGGTGAAGTGGCTTGCCCATGGAGCCGAAGCCAGTCGAAGATACCAGCTGGCTGCAACTGTTTATTAAAAACACAGCACTGTGCAAACACGAAAGTGGACGTATACGGTGTGACGCCTGCCCGGTGCTGGAAGGTTAATTGATGGGGTTAGCGTAAGCGAAGCTCTTGATCGAAGCCCCAGTAAACGGCGGCCGTAACTATAACGGTCCTAAGGTAGCGAAATTCCTTGTCGGGTAAGTTCCGACCTGCACGAATGGCGTAATGATGGCCAGGCTGTCTCCACCCGAGACCCAGTGAAATTGAACTCGCAGTGAAGATGCTGTGTACCCGCGGCAAGACGGAAAGACCCCGTGAACCTTTACTATAGCTTGACACGGAACATTGAACCTTGATGTGTAGGATAGGTGGGAGGCTTTGAAGCATGTACGCCAGTACGTGTGGAGCCAACCTTGAAATACCACCCTTTAATGTTTGATGTTCTAACTTAGCCCCGTTATCCGGGGTGAGGACAGTGTCTGGTGGGTAGTTTGACTGGGGCGGTCTCCTCCCAAAGAGTAACGGAGGAGCACGAAGGTTGGCTAATCCTGGTCGGACATCAGGAGGTTAGTGCAAAGGCATAAGCCAGCTTGACTGCGAGAGTGACGGCTCGAGCAGGTACGAAAGTAGGTCTTAGTGATCCGGTGGTTCTGTATGGAAGGGCCATCGCTCAACGGATAAAAGGTACTCCGGGGATAACAGGCTGATACCGCCCAAGAGTTCATATCGACGGCGGTGTTTGGCACCTCGATGTCGGCTCATCACATCCTGGGGCTGAAGTAGGTCCCAAGGGTACGGCTGTTCGCCGTTTAAAGTGGTACGCGAGCTGGGTTTAGAACGTCGTGAGACAGTTCGGTCCCTATCTGCCGTGGGCGCTGGAAGATTGAGGGGGGTTGCTCCTAGTACGAGAGGACCGGAGTGAACGCACCGCTGGTGTTCGGGTTGTGATGCCAATTGCATTGCCCGGTAGCTACGTGCGGAAAAGATAAGCGCTGAAAGCATCTAAGCGCGAAACTTGCCCCGAGATGAGTCTTCCCTGGGACTTTGAGTCCCCTAAAGGAACGTTAAAGACCATGACGTAGATAGGCTGGATGTGTAAGTGCAGCGATGTATTGAGCTAACCAGTACTAATGAACCGTGAGGCTTAACCTTACAACGCCGAAGGCGTTTTTAGAGACGAGAGACAGTAGAATTATTGAGCTTGTTGAAGGATTGAAGTTCGTGGTTGGGTTGTTGGTAGAACAGCAGCGTCAACGGTGAACAATACAGACTTTGCCTGGCGGCGATAGCGCGGTGGTCCCACCTGACCCCATGCCGAACTCAGAAGTGAAACGCCGTAGCGCCGATGGTAGTGTGGGGCTTCCCCATGCGAGAGTAGGGAACTGCCAGGCTCTTAATTTAGAAAGAAACAGAAGGCCACTCGGAAGAGTGGCCTTTTTGTGTTTATGGGGTTTATAACGGCGATTGCGGAGTGTTGTGATAAAAAGCTGTAGCGCCGAGGGTAGTGTGGGGTTTCCCCCTGCGTTGCAACGCAACGGCCCGAAGGGTGAAGCTCGAAGAGGTTCATCAACTGCCAGACTCTTAATTTAAAGAAGAAACAGAAGGCCACTCGGAAGAGTGGCCTTTTTGTGTTTATGGGATTTAAAACGTCTTTCCCTATTATCCATATGGGAAAACATTATAGGAGGCTGCTGCCGAGCCACTATGAATGTCTTTGATCTGCTTCGCCCGTCAAAATCCCTCGCCAAAAAGGGACTTTTTATTCTATCCACTCTCTATTTATCAAGGTGAGATCTTATAGCCATAAAGATGTGAACAACCTCTCATTTTCATTTTTAGTAGAATTTAATTTGATAATTGGTTTTTAGAGTAGAAATTTTTTCTTAAATTTACCGATGTCTGGGTAATAAAGGCAATATTTTTCTTTGCACTCACCAGTATGATTGTTAGCACGCTAAATACCTTTATAGCGGTTAGAAAAATAAAAAATGTTAGCTCTCTACTCTACATACACATACAAAATGAGAATGTTATGGAAACAACATCAAATACAAGTGTAATACTGGATGACTCTGTATCTTCCCTCCGGGGCGGTATGACGGAAAGCGAATGGCGTGAGGCCATTAAGTTTGACAGTACCGACGTTGGCTGGGTCATTATGAGCATTGGCATGGCTATTGGCGCGGGGATCGTTTTTTTACCCGTTCAGGTCGGATTGATGGGGCTGTGGGTCTTTCTGCTCTCATCCGTTATTGGCTATCCGGCCATGTATTTATTCCAACGCCTGTTTATCAACACATTGGCAGAGTCTCCTGAGTGTAAAGACTACCCCAGCGTTATTAGCGGCTATTTGGGAAAGAACTGGGGCATACTGTTAGGTGCGCTCTACTTCATTATGCTGGTTATCTGGATGTTCGTTTATTCCACTGCGATTACTAATGACAGCGCATCTTATTTACACACGTTTGGCATTACAGAAAGTTTGCTGTCCGAGAATCCTTTCTATGGTCTGGCATTAATCTGCGTTCTGGTTGCTATTTCTTCACGTGGTGAAAAGCTACTGTTTAAAGTATCGAGCCTTATGGTGCTGACCAAGCTTTTGGTTGTGGCTCTGCTTGGGTTATCCATGATCGGCATGTGGCATTTGTATAACGTTGGCTCACTGCCGCCGATGGGGCTGCTGATAAAGAATGCGATTATTACGCTGCCGTTTACGCTTACTTCTATCCTGTTTATTCAAACACTGAGCCCAATGGTGATCTCCTACCGCTCGCGCACGAAGTCTATTGAAGTTGCTCGCCATAAAGCGCTGCGTGCAATGAATATCGCGTTTGGCATTCTATTTGTGACCGTTTTTTTCTATGCCGTCTCCTTTACGCTGGCGATGGGGCACGATGAAGCAGTAAAAGCCTACGAGCAGAACATTTCTGCACTAGCGATTGCTGCACAGTTTATCAGCGGTGACGGCGCAGCCTGGGTCAAAATTGTTAGCGTTATCTTGAATATCTTCGCCGTAATGACCGCTTTCTTCGGTGTATACCTTGGCTTTCGCGAAGCGACACAGGGTATCGTGATGAACATTCTGCGCCGCAAGCTTCCGGCGGATAAGATCAATGAGTCTCTGGTTCAGCGTGGGATCATGGTGTTTGCCATTATGCTGTCCTGGAGTGCGATTGTTCTGAATGCGCCAGTGTTGAGCTTTACATCCGTCTGTAGCCCTATCTTCGGCATGGTGGGCTGTTTAATTCCCGCTTGGCTGGTCTACAAAGTGCCTGCGCTTCATAAGTACAAGGGCGCATCGCTGATGCTGATTATTTTTACCGGTCTGCTGTTGTGTGTTTCTCCGTTCCTGGCGTTCTCCTGATGCCAGTAAACGTTAAGTATGAAGGTTGTTACTATGTCCAAGCCTGAAATGAACTCATTATGGAATCTTTTTATTCGCGCCGTGCAGGAGGAGGTCAGGCCTGCACTGGGCTGCACAGAGCCGATCTCTCTGGCACTGGCGAGTGCGGTTGCGGCGTCTCAGTTGTCGGGAGTGGTAGACCGCGTTGAGGCATGGGTTTCACCGAACCTGATGAAAAACGGCATGGGCGTCACTGTTCCGGGTACGGGAATGGTGGGTTTACCGATTGCCGCTTCGCTGGGGGCGGTAGGTGGAGACGCACAGGCTGGCTTAGAGGTGCTTAAAGCGGTATCTACGGAGGATATCCAACGAGCCAAAGCGATGCTGGAAGAGGGGCGAGTGCGGGTGATGCTACAGTCACCGTGCGAAGATATTCTCTATTCTCGTGCCAAAGTGTTTTCGGGTGAGGAATGGGTCTGTGCGACCATCGTTGGCGGGCATACCCGCATCGTTCGGATAGAAAAACAGGGAGAGGTGATTTTTACGCTTGGCGAGCAGTCCCTTGAAGGCGCAGTAGAAGATCCGCTGGCGGTGCTGTCTCACTCTTCGTTGGAGGATATTCTGACGTTTATTGAGCAGGTTCCCTTTGAGGATATTCGATTTATCCTTGAGGCGGCTCGCCTTAATGACGCGCTATCGAAGGAAGGGCTGCGCGGTCGCTGGGGGCTACACATTGGCGCAACGCTGGAGAAACAGTGTGAACGCGGGCTGATGTCTAACGATCTTTTTTCCCAGATCCTAATTCGCACCAGCGCTGCATCAGACGCACGCATGGGCGGAGCGACGCTCCCGGCCATGAGTAACTCCGGCTCGGGTAATCAGGGCATTGCGGCAACGCTGCCAGTGGTTGTAGTAGCAGAGCACTTTGGCGCAGATGAAGAGCGCCTGGCGCGCGCTCTGATGCTGTCGCACTTAAGCGCTATCTATATCCATAATCAGCTGCCGAAGCTGTCCGCCCTGTGCGCCGCGACAACGGCTGCCATGGGCGCAGCGGCGGGCATGACTTGGCTGATTGACGGTAGCTACCAGACAATTTCTATGGCTATTAGCAGCATGATCGGCGACGTTAGCGGCATGATTTGCGATGGCGCATCAAACAGCTGTGCAATGAAAGTGTCTACCAGCGCTTCTTCTGCCTGGAAGGCAGTCTTGATGGCGCTGGACGGCTCTGCAGTAACGGGAACCGATGGCATCGTAGAAAACGACGTCGAGCGTTCGATCTCTAACCTGTGCGCCCTAGCCTGTCGATCAATGCAGGAAACCGATCGGCAAATTATTCAGATTATGGCGGAAAAGGTACAGTAGCTGTTCTGTTCTACAGTGTTACCGCAGCCCCGGTTTTACAGCCGGGGCGACTTACTTTAGTGCTTAAATATAGGTAGCGAGTGCCTGTAGCCTATTTTTATTATTGAGAGGGTCATTAATAACATTTTCTATAGTGCTCGGATAAAGTGAATGAAAGCGGCTCTAAGTTACTTTTCATTTCACTATAGTCATCAGGAGAAAAAAGTGTGGAAGCATTCATCACCGATATCATCAACGCATGGGATCCCATGAGGCTTGCACCGGGCCGACTTGCCCCGGACGATGAATATAGCAGTGAAATAAAGAAAATATGTCAGTTTATTCAGACGACGGAAGGCGTGAATGAAACGGCCTTGGCGCAGGCGATTGAGAATACGTTCACTCGCGCTTTTTCTGACTGTTACAAGGCCGGTGAGGAACGTCGAATCGCCGGAGAAATAGTGGACCACCTCATACAGAGTTCATAATTCCGCGTTAAAACAAACGCTGATTCACAGTCATGGATGAAGAAAACAGTGATTGTTCGGTTATTTAAGGCTCTACTGCGCCTTTTTAAGGCTATTTGTCGAAAGCTATTCTCACGCAGGCTTATTTTCCTCTATCTACTGGTTGCTGCTATTTGTTTAGGGCTGATCGGTTATGCGGAGCGCGAAATCGTCGGGGCTACCGAAGCGCAGCTCTACAGTAACGTGCAGGATATCCCCGCCCGTAACGTTGCTCTGGTACTCGGCGCTAAGCCTAACAACCGCTATTTCACTCGGCGCATTGACGCCGCTGCCGAGCTGTATCACGCAGGAAAGGTTCAGTGGCTACTAGTTAGCGGTGACAACGGCAAAAAGCATTATGACGAGCCCTCAGCCATGCAGCGGGCGCTGATTGAAAAGGGCGTGCCGAAGGGGGCTATCTTCTGCGACTATGCCGGTTTCTCCACGCTAGATTCTGTCGTGCGGGCGAACAAAGTGTTTGGTGAGAATAGCTTTACTATCGTCTCTCAGCGGTTTCACAACCAGCGGGCGCTGTATTTGGCGCAGCAGTACGGTATTGATGCCATTGCTTACGATGCGAAAGATCTGCCCATCGGCCGCGGAAAGTATACCCAAATGCGGGAGAAGCTGGCCCGCGTTAGCGCCCTGCTGGATAGCCGCATACTTAACCGACAGCCAAAGTTTCTTGGCCCAAGTGTGGTTATTGGACCGAATACTGACAGCGGCTGCCCGAGTCAATAGGTATCAGGGCGTTAGCGCTGGGAGGCTAGCCAGTCGCGGATAAACTCAGCGATCTGCGCGCTGGCGTTAATGTCCAGCAGCGGAATCGCCACCTCTAGCGTTTCATCTGTGGCTAGCGCTATTGCATGTTCGTCGAGCAAATCTTCCAGCGGCCTGCCGACGGCGGCTCGGTAAAGGGCAATTTTAGGCACGGGCTCCTGCTTAAAGCCTTCTAACAGCACTATATCGATGCGTTCAGGATCAAACTGACTCACCAGTTCGGACAGGCTAACCGGGCGAGTGGGCGTTTCGGTCATCAGCGCCCAGCGTCGATCGCAGGCGACGATGGTCTGTGCGGCACCTGCTTTGCGAAGCTCGTAGCTGTCTTTTCCCGGGGTGTCGACATCCACGTTGTGGTGTGAATGTTTGATTAAGCCACAGCGAATGCCCATAGCTGCCAGTGTTGGGATTAGCTGCTTTAGTAGGGTTGTCTTTCCCGTGCCGCTGTAGGCCGTGATGGCCAGCAGTGGAATAGCGTAGTTTGTCATGTTAGAACGCCTCCTGCGCGGCATCGTCCAGCGTGTTGATATTGCGGAAAGCTCTAGGGTCGTCGTGAAATCTGACAGGAATGGCGCTCTGCTGGGACATAAAAATCATCAGTTTGCGATCGCCACCCAATAGGTAATTTCGCAGGGGCTGAATAAGCTGTTTGCTAATAAGTGCGACAGTAGGGTGGGCGCGCTCTCCGTCGTCGGCATAGGCTGCCAGAGCGCCTTGCCTGCCTGCCCACAAAGTTTCCGCCAGATGGGTTGGAATAAACGGTGTGTCGCAGGGGGCAAACAGTACCCACTCCGTCGGGCTGTGTTCCAGAACGGTTAATATTCCGGCAAGAGGCCCCTTAAAGCCGCTAATCGAATCCGAAAGCACCGGATAGCCGCTCTTTTGGTATTCTTCGATGTTGCGATTTGCGCTAATAATCACGCCGCTTACCTGCGGCTGCAAGCGCTGAAGGACATGTTGATAAAGCGGTATTTTGCCTAGTGTAACCAGACCTTTATCAAGACCGCCCATGCGGGTTGCCTGACCGCCGGAAAGTATAGCGCCAGTCAGCGTGGGGATAGACATGTTAAGCCTCACTGTCTCAGCCGTAGAATTGGATTATATTAACGCTTTTATAAATGTTTAGCCCTGCTAATTAAGATAAATGATAATAATTTTCATTTTCTTATGGGCAAGAGGTTAGCTTTCTTATATCTACTAAAAGAGCGATTGGACATTTAGGTATTAGTATTTATGTCTTATTTTTTATTATCCAATGCGTTGTTTGATATAACTCTAAATAGGTATAAATATCCTATAACCATTTGGGGTTATATTCGAAGGTCGAATTAAAACAGAATTTGAAGCCCGTCAAGAAACTGCATTTTCAAAGGTTTTTTCGTTGATCTAAAACAAGTATTTCTAATGTGAATTATTCCCCTCCTTATTAATCCGTTATATTTGTATGGATAATAAAATACTACCTTCCAAGTAAACGTCACGCACCGAAAATGAATGTAAAAAGGTGCACTTATCGATTTTTAAATAGCGAAGAAAGTATCAAAGAAATAATAAATTGGGAGTTATTACCGTGGGCAAAATTAAGGCAAGATTATCATCAGTCTTACTGATACTGTTTGCGTCGTTTCTGGTCAGCAATACGGCTAGCGCCGATAAGCTGAACGTTGAAGCACGTAACGAAGCTTTCGCAAAAGACCATAAGGATCAGTACGATTCATGGCGCGCAACCAGTGAATTAGACACTCTGGGCGGCGGTCTGGATGAGTATCCCGACATGGTTATTCTTTGGGCGGGTTATCCATTCGCTAAAGACTATAAAAAAGCGCGTGGGCACTTTTATGCCATCACTGATATTCGTCAGTCTCTACGCACTGCCGCACCGATGAAAGATACGGACGGCCCGCTGCCGATGGCCTGCTGGAGCTGTAAGAGCCCAGACGTTGCCCGTCTGATCGATGAAGGCGGTGAAGATGCCTACTTTGAAGGCATGTGGGCGCGAGGCGGTTCTCAGGTGGTTAACCCTATCGGCTGTGGCGACTGTCACGATACGGCCTCAAAAGAGTTTGCCGAGGGCAAACCGGCGCTCTATATGTCTCGCCCCTATACGGAACGTGGACTGGAAGCCATCAGCAAGCCTTTTGACAAGGCCAGCCGTCTGGATCAGCAGTCCATGGTGTGCAGTAACTGCCACGTTGAGTACTACTTCTCCGGTAAAAATAAAGCGGTTAAGTTCCCTTGGGATAAGGGAATAACCGTTGAGAAAATGGAAGAGTACTACGACAACATTGCTTTCTCTGACTGGACGCACGCGCTGTCCAAAGCGCCGATGCTGAAGGCTCAGCACCCAGAATATGAGACCTGGAGCCAAGGTATTCACGGTAAGAATAACGTGACCTGTATCGACTGCCATATGCCGAAGGTTCAGAACGCTGACGGTAAGCTCTATACCGACCACAAGATTGGCAATCCTTTCGACAGATTCTCTGAAAGCTGCTCAAGCTGCCACACGCAGAGCAAACAGCAGCTGCAGGACGTTGTTGCCAGTAGAAAAGAGGCTGTGAGAGAGCTTAAGAAGAAGGCCGAGCGTCAATTAGTTCATGCACACTTTGAAGCCAAGGCTGCATGGGACGCTGGCGCTACGGAAGAAGAGATGAAGCCAATCCTTCAGGATATCCGCCACGCTCAGTGGCGCTGGGATTACGCGATCGCCTCTCACGGCATCCACATGCACGCGCCGGAAGTCGGGCTGAAAGTGTTGGGCACATCACTCGACAAATCCGCAGAAGCCCGCACCAAGCTGGCTCGCCTGCTGGCGACTAAGGGCATCACAGCCCCGGTAGCTCTGCCGGATCTTTCCACAAAAGCAGATGCTCAGAAGGCTCTCGGCATGGATATGCAGAAGCTGGAGAGTGAAAAACAAGAGTTCCTGAAAACCCGAGTGGTTGAGTGGGACAACGAAGCCAAGAAAGAAGGCCGCTTGTTAAATCAATAAATGCGACTGGCCCCGCGTTTGGCGGGACCCTATAAGGTGGAACGATCATGAGTAGTTTACGTTTGCTATTCAAACGCAGGCTCCACGCCGGACTATTGGCGCTGGCGTCTGTACTTGCTGTCGCGGCGATGCCGTCGCAGGCGGCGGAGTCGACAGAACAGAGTACAGCAGCCTCATCTGGCTATCAGGTTGAGCTACAGCGCAACCGCGATTACGCATGTACTCAATGTCATAAAGAAAATAAAGACGGGATGCACGGCGCTCACGCCAAGGCTATAAGTCCTAACAACAGGATGCCGGTGACCTGTACCAACTGCCACGGCACTATTTCGCCAGCACACCGCGACGGCGCTGTGGACGCAATGCGCTTTAACAAAGACACCTTCCCAGTGGACAAGCAGAATCAGGTTTGTATGACCTGCCACCAGCCTGAGAAGCTGCGCGCTGCGCTGTGGGCGCACGATGTACACATTCTGAAAACCTCTTGTGCCAGCTGTCACCAGCTGCATCCTGCCGTCGATCCGGTGAAGGGGCTGGATAAGAAGGGGCAGATCAAGCTGTGCGTCGACTGTCATAGCGAGCAGCAAAAGCTGCATCAAAAAGAGAAGGAAACGCCATGAGTTGCTCACGCCGTCATTTTATTGCCGGTATGGGAGCAGTTATCTTGACGACCGGCGCCGCGCATCGCGTGTTGGCTCAGACGATGTCGGTTAACGGTATTCGCTATGGCATGGTGTATGACGAAACTCGTTGTATCGGATGCACCGCCTGTATGGATGCCTGCCGGGAGGTCAATAACGTTCCTGAAGGGGTATCGCGGCTGAACATTATCCGCACCGGCCCCATCGGGGAGTTTCCAGAGGCAAAATATCAGTTCGACCGACACTCCTGTCAACACTGTGACAATCCGCCATGTGTGGACGTCTGCCCGACAGGAGCCTCTTATAAAGATGCGGCTACCGGTATCGTTGACGTTAACCCCGACCGCTGCGTGGGCTGCCAGTACTGTATCGCCGCCTGCCCTTATCGCGTGCGCTTTATTCACCCGGTGAAAAAGAGCGCCGACAAGTGCAACTTCTGTCGCGATACCAATCTGGCGAAGGGCAAACTGCCCGCCTGCGTAGAGTCTTGCCCAACCAAGGCGCTGACGTTTGGTAATTTGGACGATCCGAACAGCGACATTGTGAAGCTGATTGCGGATAAGACCACTTACCGTTCTAAGGTACACCTAGGCACTGAGCCGAAGATGTATCGTATACCGAGCAAACACGGGGAGATTAAAGGATGAGCAGCGCTTTCCACTTTGACTCTCTGGTCTGGGACTGGCCGATCGCCATTTACCTGTTTTTGATCGGCGTTTCTGCGGGAATGGTGACCATCGCCGTTTTCCTTAAGCGCAAGATTCTGGGTAATGAAGCCAGCCGCGACGGCGTGATCAGAGCCACGGCGATTATTGCGCCGCTGAGCGTGATCGCCGGTCTGACCATTTTGATTTTCCACCTGACCAAGCCGTGGACCTTCTGGTACCTGATGATCTTCTACAGCCCGACCTCGGTAATGTCGATGGGCGTGATGCTGTTCCAAGTCTATATGGTCGTGCTGATCGTCTGGCTGGCGGGGCTGTTTCGTGAAGATATCCGCTCCCTGACGGAGAGCCGCTTTAAGGCCTTTGGCTGGGTGAACGGCATTATCGCTGCGCTGGCCCGTTTGGAGAAGGTGCTGGAGCCTCTGATGGTGCTTCTGGCTGTGCTGTTGGGGGTCTATACTGGATTCCTGCTGTCGGCGCTGAAAACCTATCCGATGCTGAATAACCCGGTTCTGCCGATCCTGTTTCTGTTCTCGGGCGTGTCGTCCGGTGCAGCGGCGGCGGTGCTGTTTGGCGTAACCTGGTTTAAGCAGCCGACGGACAGCCCTTCTATCCATTTTGTGCATCAGATCGAAAAGCCGGTGGTGCTGTTTGAACTGCTGCTGCTGTTTGCGCTGTTCGTCGGCCTGTTCTTTGGCGGCGGCCAGAAAGAGGCTGCTGCGGTTGCGGCCATCGGCGGCGGATTCTGGTCTAACGTCTTCTGGTTTGGCGTTATCGGCCTTGGTATTCTGCTGCCGCTGATTATGGGTGCCGTGTGCAGCCATCGCGTTCAGCACAGTAAGGGCTATTTAGTCGCGGTTGCCTGCATGGGGCTTTGTGGTGTACTTATGTTGAGATTCTTCATTCTGTATGCTGGTCAGATGACGGTCGCCTAGATGCAAGTAAAGGAAAAGGTAGCAGTATGATCCCTGAACTGGGTCTGCTGTCCCTGCTGGGGGCGCTGGCGCTCTCGCTTCTGTTAAGTATTGTACCTCCGGTAGGCCTATACTGCCGGAGGGCGTTACTCGCTCGCTATAGTGCGCCGTTAAGCTACGGCGCATGTCTATTTATTACGCTTTCTATTTCACTGCTGGGCTATAGCTTTGCCGCCGACGACTTCTCGGTGATGTACGTTGCCCAGCATTCAAATTCTCATTTGCCGGTCTTTTTTAAAATTGCAGCGGTGTGGGGCGGGCATGAAGGCTCCATGCTGTTCTGGCTGTTTTCTCTTTCCGTTTGGACCGCACTTCTGGCCGCGTTTAGCCGCCGCATGGATCCGCAGGTCAGTACGATAGCGCTGGCGGTGCTTGGTCTGCTGATGATGGGATTCTGCCTGTTTGTCCTGTCTTTCTCTAATCCGTTTGAGAGAGTCTTTCCCGCACCGCTGGAAGGGCGAGACCTTAATCCGATGCTGCAGGACGTCGGCCTGATTTTCCACCCGCCGCTGCTTTATCTGGGCTACGTTGGCTTTGCCGTTAACTTTGCGCTGGCGGTAGCTGCACTGGTGAGTGGGAAAATGGACGCAGCCGTTGCCTACTGGAGCCGCCCCTGGGCGCTGGCGGCGTGGGTGTGCCTGACCGGCGGCATTATTCTCGGATCCTGGTGGGCTTACTATGAGCTGGGCTGGGGGGCTGGTGGTTCTGGGATCCGGTTGAAAACGCCTCGCTGATGCCGTGGCTGTTGGGCACCGCGCTGCTGCACTCGCTGATAGTCACGGAGCGGCGAGGGGCATTTAGCCACTGGAGCCTGCTGCTTTCCATCTTTACTTTTGCGCTCAGCCTGCTGGGTACCTTTATCGTGCGCTCCGGCGTGTTGACCTCGGTTCACGCCTTCGCCGTCGACCCCGATCGCGGCATTATGCTGCTTTTGCTGCTGGGGCTGGCAGTATTGGGGGCGCTTACTCTGTTTGCGCTAAGAGCTAACACCCAGCCTTCTGCCGCCCGCTTCGGGCTGCTGTCTCGTGAGGCGATGCTGCTGGCTGCCAACGTGCTGCTGAGCGTAGCGACGCTGATTGTGCTTATCGGCACCTTTTACCCGATGCTGTTCACCGCCTTCGGATTAGGATCTATTTCCGTCGGCGCGCCCTATTTCAATGCCACCTTCGTTCCGCCTGTATTGTTGGCTTTAGTCGTGATGGGATTTTCTCCGCTGAGCCGCTGGAAAAGCCTAGCGGCGGGCAGCGGAAAGCGCCTTGCCGTTTTAGCGACCTTGGCCGTTGTCATCGGCGTCGGCGGTGCGCTGTCGTTTAACCGGTTTTATCCAGCGGTTGCCCTGTCGCTTGCACTGGCGGCCTGGGTTTGCCTGAGCAACCTGTCGACGGTTCGTCAGCTGTCTTTGAAGCGCTGCGGAGTTTGGTTGGCGCACTGCGGCGTTGCCGTGGCGACCGTAGGCATCGTGATTTCCAGCTATTACTCTACGGAAGTGGGCGTAAAAATGGCTCCGGGGAGTGAAGCGGCGCTGGGCGACTATCGCTTTAACTATCAGGAAACCCGACTGCTGGTGGGGCCGAACTACACGTCAGAACAGGCAGTGATTTCAGTGACAAAAGCGGATAACGTCATTGCTACGCTAATGCCGGAACGGCGTCACTATACGGTAAGAACCATGCTGATGAGCGAACCGGGCATTTCCTGGGGGCTTTTCGGTGACCTGTACGCAATTATGGGCGAAAAAGTTGAGCGGGAAAGCTACGCGCTGCGCTTTCACTATAAGCCGTTTATCCGCTGGGTCTGGGGCGGTGGTTTATTGATGATGCTGGGCGGTACGCTGCTGCTGGTTGGTCGACTGAGCCGTACGAGTCGGGGAGGTGCATCATGACGCGCCTGAAGCTGTTTATTCCTCTGCTGCTGGTGGCAGTACTGGGGATTGCGCTTTTTATCGGGTTGCAAAAAGATCCGCATCAGTTAGGGCTAATCCAGCAGGATAAGCCGATGCCGGCGTTTGTGGCAGATGACCTTCTGCTGCGCAACAGGACGTTCTCTGAGCGGGATTTTCAGGGGCAGATTACGGTGCTAAACGTATGGGCGAGCTGGTGTCCTTCCTGTAAATCGGAGTTCTCTTTCTTAAAGGAGATAGGTCAGCAAGGAGAGTTTACGCTTTTCGGCCTCAACTATCGCGACACTCGCGCTGCAGCGATGAAGGTGCTTAACGAGCTGGGCAATCCCTATTTTCGTTCTGTTTACGATCCTGAAGGCAAGCTGGCCATGGAGCTTGGAGTTTACGGCACGCCGGAAACCTATCTTATTGACGCCCGAGGCGTAGTTCGCTATCGCTACTCTGGCGAGTTAAATGCTGACGTCTGGAAAGCGGAGTTTGTGCCGAAGATTGAGGCATTGATAAAGGGGGAATCCCGACCATGATTCAACGTTGGTGTTTCCTGCTGCTGTTACTGTGTTTGGCACTGCCTTTGTCCCTGCGGGCTGACATCGTCGATACCTGGCAGTTTAAAACGCCGGAAAATCAGGAGAGAGCCGTTGCCCTCGCCAAGCAGCTGCGCTGCCCGCAGTGCCAGAACCAGAATCTGGTGGAGTCTACCTCGCCAATAGCCCGCGACCTGCGTTTGGAAGTGTACCGCATGGTGGACGACGGCAAATCAAACGATGAAATCGTGAGCCGGATGACTAGCCGCTTCGGCGATTTTGTTCTGTATAAGCCGCGCTTTGGCGCGCAGACGGCTCTGCTGTGGCTAAGCCCCCTTGTACTGTTGCTGATTGGCGCAGTGGTTATGTGGCGCTATGTGCGCCGCCGGGTGAGGCCTTTGCCCGTGATGAGTGATGAACAGCGTCAGCGGCTTGAACAGCTGTTGGAGAAAAAACGGTGACGGCATTCTGGATTGGCGGCAGCATTCTAACGGCGTTGGCGGTGCTTATCGTCTGGATGCCGTTTTTTCGACGCACAAAGGCGACGTCGAGCGGGCTGCGTGAAAGCGTCAACGTCCAGCTGTTTCGCCAGCAGTCCGAGTTGGCCGAAAGGCTGTTTGGCGATAGCGACAATGAGCGCAGTCAGGCAGAAGCGCTAAAGCAGGAGCTGGCGCTAAGCCTGCTGCAGGATGCCCAGAGCGAGCCCGATGCCCTCCTCGATAAAGGGGGCGTTTCTCTTTGGGTTCCAGCATTGATGACGGTGCTTGTTCTGGGGCTGCCCATAGGTGCCTATGTGACGTATGACCGCTATTCGCCGTCCGTCGAGTTTGTACATCAGGGGGGCAACGCGCTGTTTAACGGCATGAGCGATGAACAGATGCAGGACAAGGTGGTTGCCGAACTGATGCAGCGCATTCGCACTTCGCCAAACGACAGCGAGTCCTGGTTTTTACTCGGCCAGCGCTACCTCAATAGCAATGCCTTTGAAAACGCGCTGGTGGCCTTCGACCGAGTAGCGAAAATTCGCGGTGATGATGCCGAGGTTCTCTCTGCCAAGGCGACGACGCTCTACTATCAGGCCGGTCAGCGCATGACGCCGCAGGCGGAATCTCTGCTTCAGCGGGCGCTGGGCGCTGACCCTCATCAGATCACAGCGCTGATGCTGCTGGCGTCAGACCACTTCCTCAACGCCCGCTATCAGAAGGCGATCGATATCTGGCAACAGCTGCTGGATAGCCAAGATCCGCGCATCGATCGCGCTCGGCTTATCGAAGCCGTTAACATGGCGCGGATGATGAAATAATGGACTGTTAAATTTTTATTAACCCTGCTAGGCTGTGCGCGCAGCCGTCATTTTTGACATCTTTCAACGGGATGTTATCGACGGCGTTTGGGGGAGTGAGAAACAGCGCTTGCCCCGCATGTGTCAATATGAAAGGGAGAGACGTTATGAAATGCCATCGCGTCAATGAACTGATTGAGCTTATCCACCCTGCATGGCAGAAAGACCCGGATTTAAATCTGGTTCAGTTTCTGCAAAAGTTGGCGGATGAAGCTGGTTTTAAAGGTCCACTGGGTGAACTGACAGACGACGTACTGATTTACCATCTTAAGATGCGCGATTCAGCCAGTACCGACGCCATTCCCGGTCTGAAAAAAGACTACGAAGAAGACTTTAAAACGGCGCTTTTGCGCGCCCGCGGTATTTTAAAAGACTAACTGACGCCGCCTGTGCGCCAGACTGTTTTCTTGATGAAAAGACGATAACGCGATGTGTAGTGAATCAATCATACCGGCCTTTACCTTTCAATCTCTGCTTCCCAATGTGATTTTGGACGCCCTTTTTGAGGCGGGACTGCGGGTGGATTCCGGTCTGACGGCGCTTAACAGCTATGAAAACCGCGTTTATCAGTTTATGGACGAAGACCGCCGCCGCTTTGTGGTGAAGTTCTATCGCCCTCAGCGCTGGAGCCGGGCGCAGATTCAGGAAGAGCACGATTTTGCGCAGGAGCTGGCGAACGAAGAGATCCCTGTCGTTGCACCGCTGGCGCTCAATGGCCAGACGCTGCACGACTATCAGGGCTTTTTATTTGCCGTTTTCCCAAGCGTTGGCGGGCGGCAGTTTGAGGTGGACAATCTCGATCATCTTGAGTGGGCGGCTCGCTTTTTAGGACGTATTCATAAAGTGGGGGAGAGCCGCGCTTTTTCCCATCGCCCTACGTTTGGGCTGGATGAGTACCTTTACCAGCCACGGAAAACGCTGGCGGAAAGCCCACTAGTGCCGAAGGCAGTTAAAGCAGACTTTTTGGTCGCGCTCGACGCTCTGATTCAGGCGGTTGAGTCGCACTGGCGGACTGACTGGTCTTCTTGTCGACTGCACGGGGACTGCCATCCCGGCAATATTCTGTGGCGCGACGGCCCGACGTTTGTCGATCTGGACGACGCGCGTAACGGTCCTGTCGTACAGGATATTTGGATGATGTTACAGGGCGAAGCTCAGGAACAGCTGATGCAGCTGGACTTGATTGCTGAAGCCTACAGTGAATTTGCGGAATTTCCCTCAGGGGAACTTGCGCTGATAGAGCCGCTGCGCGGTATGCGGATGGTGCACTATCTGGCTTGGGTGGTGCGCCGCTGGGAGGATCCCGCATTTCCGAAAAGCTTCCCCTGGGTAGCCGATGCGGAATACTGGCAAAGGCAGCCAGCGGCGTTGTTTGAGCAGGTTAAGCGACTAGAGGCGCCGCCGCTTAGGCTGGCGCCAATGTACTGATTATTGTTATTTTGTCACGGAGTGTAATGATGAAAAAAATGGTTTGTGCTGCGATTGCCGCAGGTGCGTTTTTAGTACTGGCTAATCCGATCGTTACGGCAAGCGCGGCGGAAACGTCGGCTGTGGTCGCTAACTATAAAGATGGCAAACAATATACAACGCTTTCTCGTGAAGCCACGGAAGAGCCGCAGGTTATGGAGTTTTTCTCCTTCTTCTGCCCGCACTGCTACGATTTTGAAAACGTCTACCACATGACCGACGTGTTTAAAAAACAGCTGCCAGAAAACGGCAAGATGGTGAAATACCACGTCGACTTTATGGGCGGTGAGCTGGGTTCTCAACTGACTCAGGCCTGGGCTGTGGCTATTACGCTGGGCGTGCAGCAGAAGGTTGCTCCTCTTCTGTTTGAAGGCATTCAGAAAACCCGCACAATCCAGAATCTTGAGGGTATTCGTCAGGCATTCATTCAAGCGGGTGTGACGGCTGAAGAGTTCGACAGCGCTTGGAACAGCTTTATCGTGAAATCTCTGACAGCACAGCAGCGCAAGCTGGCTGCTGACGTTGAACTCAGAAGCGTGCCTTCTGTGGTTGTTAACGGCAAGTACATGGTGAAAACCGAAGGCTTGGAAGCGGATTCAATTGAAAGCTTTATCAAAGAATACGGTCAGGTCGTGAAGTTCCTGCTGGGTAAGAAGTAATCCTGCCCGCGATGCCTTTCTGGCGTTTCCTGTAGCCAAACGCCTTCGTTCTCATATGGCCTCTGCTTTCCAGAGGCCATATTGTTTTCTGGCTGCGGCTATCTCTTTTACACGGAAGTACGATTTGAACATGAAAAATATAAAAAGCATCGCGTCTCTGTTTCTTTTTGTGAGCCCCTGTTTTGACGGGATGCCAGTCTGAATAGGTCTCTCAAGTAACCCCCCAAATCGTGAGTACTTTGGTAAACAGGTAAGCTGTGAGCTGAATAGTTACGGCGCAAAATGCCGTTGAGTTTTCTCTTGTAATAAGAATCTCATTAATTGGGTTCTCTCCATATTCAATTTTATCCATATGAAAAATAGGGGAATTAAGTTCACGACGGAATTGTGAGAAAGCGCTGAAGAAAGGATAGACATAAAGCAAAAAAATAATACAATCACTTTACTATAAATGAGAGTGATTATTATTATCATGAGAGTAAGGGATTATCTCCGCTTTATTTATTTCATACCGCTCCTCTTGATTGGATTTTCTGTGAGCGCTGCTCTTGTTAGCCCTGCCGATCAGGCGACTATTGAGCATCAACAGAAGGTACTACTGGATCGTGCTCAACAACAGCGAGAGGTGTTACAGAACACGATTTCTGTGTCTGAACTACCTCTATCGAATGAACATCTGGCGGCTGACAGCTGCCAAAATATTCACCATATAGATTTACAGGGAGCTTCGCTTCTCCCTCCTTCAACCACGGAACGTTTGCTGAGTCCGTGGCGTCAGCGCTGTATGTCACTGTCTGATATCAGCACTTTGGTACGTGATATTACTCAGGCCTATTTGGAACGGGGCTATATTACTTCGCAGGCATGGCTGCCTGAGCAAGATATCTCTTCCGGTATATTGGTGATTAGGGCGACGGAAGGGAAAACAGAGTCAATAACGCTAGAGGGTGGTAGTTCTATTTTAATCAGCATGGCTTTTCCAGACCTGATTGGAAAAGCCGTCAACCTGCGAGATCTGGAGCAGGGGCTGGAACAAATGAATCGGCTTTCTTCCCGTTCTGTCACTATAGATATTCAACCCGGAACGATACCGGGGTATTCACAGGTTGTCCTGATTCCGGCAGAGTGGCGCTTTCCTGCACGCGTGAACATCAGTGTGGATAACAGCGGCCAGAAAAGTACAGGAAGCAGCCAGCTTAGTGCCTCTCTGGTCGTGGACAACCCCCTTCGCTTTGCGGATCAGTGGACGGTATCCGCCTCTCGAGACGGTGAGTTTCATCACGATCGCCAAAGCCGCAGTTTCTCGATTAGCGCAACGTTACCTTATGGCTACTGGCTATTTAGCACGCAATACTCCTGGTCTGATTTTTATCAAACAGTTCCCGCCAATGCGGGGACGTACCGCTATGACGGTACAGTACAGGCTTGGCAGGCCGGCGTGAACCGCACACTGTATCGGGACGGCAGCCAACGCTTTGCTTTGGATATCGCACTGTCTCGTCGACGTACAGAAAACCGGCTAGCGGGTACGCGTTTATCGATTAGTAGCCCTACCTTAACCAGTTTAACGTCAGGGTTGGGCTATAGCAGGGTGCTAGGTGGCGGATACGTAACGTTTAATCCTGCCATTACCATTGGTCTAAAAGAGATGGGCGCAACTAGAGACAGTAATGCACATCCAGATGCACCCCGCAGTGAGTTTCGCCGTTTTAGCCTCAGCGCCAGCTATTTTTATCCGCTATCTCCCTCTTTGACATATATGACTTCTTTCTATGGTCAGACTTCGCCAGACAATCTGTACGCCAGCGAGCGTATTTCTGCTGGCGGTATTTATTCGGTTCGAGGATTTAAAGAGCAGTCTCTGACGGGAAATCGCGGCGGCTACTGGCGCAATGAACTGAACTGGCAGGCAATGACTTTGCCCGATTTGGGTGAACTTTCCTTCACTGGTGCCCTTGATGGGGGCCACATAATTGGACGGCGAAGGCTGGCGGATGGCGGAGATATCGCTGGAATATCAGCCGGTTTTTCCCTTCACGGGAGCCAGTTAAGTCAGTCCCTGACGATAGGGGCTCCTCTTGTGTATCCAAACAGTCTTGAACCTGACCGATGGGTGGTCTACTGGCTGGCAGGCGTCTCATTCTGATTCCCCACGCGCCGCGTGGGAGAGAAAGCGATTTAATCTCAATAATAAGGAATTAAGTTATGGATAGGCTGAATCATCCTGTGGCGCGCGGTGCCAGTTGGTTACTCATATATCTTATCGCCGTTCAGCCGCTACATCCGGCTATTGCCGCGGGTATCAACGCTGCTGGTGGTAGTACTCAGGTTAGGCCGGGAAATATTCCGGTAGTCAATATTGCTGCTCCAAATGGGTCTGGGGTATCGCATAACAAGTTCACGGATTTTAGCGTTGGCACGTCTGGCGCAGTGCTCAATAACGCAGTCAGGGCTGGCAGATCCCAGCTTTCTGGCCAGCTTGAGGCGAATCCCAACCTAAAGGGAAAAGCTGCTGAGCTCATCATAAATGAAGTAACGGGAAGCAGCCGCTCTACGCTACAGGGAAAGCTGGAGGTCTTCGGTACTAGAGCAAACGTAATGATAGCGAATCCGAACGGCATTACGTGCGATGGCTGCGGGTTTATCAATACGCCAGCCGTCGCTCTGACCACTGGCAGGCCCCAGTTTGACAAGCGCGGAGCTCTGGAAGCGTTAGAGGTAAGAAAAGGTGTAATCACTGTTGGTGAAAAAGGTCTGAATGGCAGCTCTCAGCAGTATGTCGACGTTATCAGTCGCGCTGTGGAACTTAACGGAAAGATAAACGCGAAGGACCTCAAACTCACGCAGGGTACTAACCGAATTAACTATAAAGACGGTACGGTAAAACCTATTTCCGGCGAAGGCTCACGACCTCGGCTGGCGGTAGACACCAAATCTTTAGGTGGCATGTACGCAGGAAAAATTCGCCTAGTTGCTACTGAAGACGGCGTAGGCGTGAACCTGCGAAATATCAATAGCAGGCAGGGAGACGTTACGCTAAACGTTCGAGGTAGGGTGGAGCTGAGTAGCGTCCACGCTCGGACCGATCTCAACGTTAAGGCTCAGGAAATTCACACGACTGCAGGCGGTAAAGTAAGTGCCAGGCGGGATGTGACGCTGGCCGCTAACGCGTTGGACAATAAAGGCGATGTTACTGCACAAGCCGATATGCGGGTGTTTGCAGAAACCGTTCGCAATACGGGGAAACTGCGCAGCGGCAACAGTTTGTGGATACAAAAGGACGCACAGGGAAATAAAGCTAAGCGGGTGGAGAACCGCTCTGGGAGTATAAAAACCGATCGAGGCGATTTGGTTGTGCGAACGGATAAGCTCGAGAACGTTAGGAATAGCGTTCAGATAAAACAGAAGCAGATAGCGCCGAACTCGACGTCAATAAACAATCTGGTGGGGGGTTATCCCACTCTTCAGCCTCCCAGAAACGTTCTCTTCCTGGCAGCGACGGCCAGATTTAAAGATTCGGCTCCAGAGCGCTGGTTTGGTCATGTCGATTTATTAAAAGATCCAACCTTCAATTCTGCACGCAACCAAAGCTGGATTGACGTGCCCGGCTCGGCAGCCGAGATTGTCTCTGGTCGTCATCTTTACATTAATAGTACCGAGCTTACCAATAGCCTAAGCCACATCGGTGCGGCGCAGGACGTTATTTTGACCGGAAATCGGCTGGTTAATCACAGCGTTCAGACGGGAGAACAAAACCACTGGATCCGCTTTAATGGCCCTACGGCCTCACTTGATTTACTGAATAAGCCTCTGGGTGGAAGAACCTATGTCAACTGGCATAAAACGGCTGAATTCAGCACGTGGAAAGACGCTCAACGGCTCGATGCCACTATCCATGCTGGGCGGAGCTTAGTTGCTGATTTTCACGACGCCGTCCGTATTGATACCGAAGAGGTTGGCAGATCGGGGAGCATAGGTGAAGCGCTGCTGGGCGGACGAAGCGACAGCCTGCGCGGGCAAAAGGTGTTGATTAACGCAGGGGAGATCCTTAACCGAGGCGTGATTCGCGGCATGAAGGACATTTCCTTGATTGCTGACAAAAGCATCACTTTGCAAAAGGGCGATCTGCGAGCCGGAGGCGGTATCACTCTGCTAGCGGCTGGCGATATTGACGGTCGGCAGAGCGAAATAGCAGGTCAGGACGTACTGGTCATCAGTCGAAATGGCAGTGTGCGCATGCAGTCGGATGAAACGACGCGCTATTTTTATCCTGAAAATAAACGCGCTGTGGCAGCGCTACAGGCCTCTGGCGATCTTACTGTCCAAGCGGGAAACGCACTGCTGCTTCAGGACATCCATTTGGCGCCGCAGAGTCGAAGTATTTCACTGAGTGCCGGCGCCCGGCTGGCTATTGAAAATACTTCCTCGGCGTTGAATAACAAAAACGTCTTTGCCCCTCTTACCCCACAGCGGGAGCAAGAGCTGTTTAACAGCGCGTTAAACAGCACAAAGCTGAATGCGTCTGAAAACGTCTCGCTCAGCGGCGCAGGCGGGCTGGCTTTGAACGGTATTCGTATTGCGGCTGGTAAAGATGTGAGTCTGTATTCTGGTCAGGATGCCAGTTTGAATATGCGCACTCTTGATGAGCAGTTCCGTCCCCTGTTTCCACTATCACGCAGTGCGGAGCTACGCAGTCAGGTTCGCGCCGGTGGCAGTGTGTTGATTCATGCTGCAAGGGATATTGGTTTACAGGGAGCAGATATTTCAGCGGGCAACAGCGTGACTGCGCTGGCCGGGCAAGATATCAACATGCCCGCCTTCTCCTTTAAGCACCAAGTGGATAGCAATTTAAATAATATCGACCATCGTCACGTAACGCCTCACCTCAAGAGTGGCAAAAACCTCACGCTGGCTGCAAACCGAAACATTCTTACCGCTGGCTCCCGCCTGTCTTCAGGGGGGGACGCTACCTTGACGTCTGGTGGGAACATGCGCTTTGAGCCAGTGGTTAATAAAAGCCATCGCGTTCATTCCAAAGGGTACAGCGAACAAGTAACCCAGCAGAGCAGTGAACTGGATGCTAGCGGGCTTCTGACGCTGAGTGCTAACGGCAGTATTTTGTTTCAGGCGACCCGGCTACAGTCTCGGGGGGCGGCTAATCTTGCTGGCACTTTAAACGTGGCGGCAAAAGGCGGCTATCTGTATGCCCAAGCAATGGAAGAACGCAGTCACTACGAAGAAAAAAAGAAAAAGTGCAGCAAATGGAGCTTCTGCATTACTAAAAAAGAGGTTACGCGAATACGCCACAGCGTGACTAACAAAGTGACTGAGTTTATCGCTAGCGGCAACATTAATCTGTTGAGCCGGGATGACAGCATCTATGAAGCGAGCAAGATCAGTGCGGGGAATAACGCTCGTTTCACCAGTTTACAGGGAACGGTTAATTTTCGAGCCGTTAAAAATACCGTTTTTGAACAGACGATTTCAACGTCGAAAGGCTTCTTCATTAAGCAGGTCAATAAGGGCTATACCGAAGGAAAATGGGTATTGCCGAGCGTGCATACGGGCGGCCAGCTGTTAGTTAATGCCCCGAAGGGCATCAGCGCTGATGTGAAGATAAGAAATCCCCAGACGCTGCAAAATGTTCTCAGCGCGCTGGGTAATTCTCCCGAGACAGCATGGCTGAAGGATCTGAACAAGCGTGGGGATGTGCAGTGGAATACGGTTCAAAATGCTTACGATAGCTGGAGTCATAAAGACCGCAGCCTGAATCCCGTTGTCGCAGCCGTTATCGCGATTGCTGCCGCAGCAGTGACGGCCGGCAGTTCGTTTACAGCAGTGGCGGCTAGCAACACAGCGGCGACGGTAGGCGGTGGAGCGGTGACCAGCGGTGCGGTGACGGCGGGTATGTCTGCATTGGCGTCTCGAACAGCGGTTTCGCTGGTGGAAAATCAGGGGAACTTGTCAAACACCCTGAACGATCTCGGCAGTAGTGATTCAGTAAAGGCTATTGTTACCGCAATGATTATCGGCGGCGCGCTGAGCGGTTTTGATAGCGCGATGGGATGGAACAAAGATGCTGCGGGCAAGCCACTCAGCGTTAAGGATGTAAAACTGCCCCAGCTCAGTAACGGCGACTGGGGTAAGGTGGCGCAGCGCGTGGCCGGGCAGTCGATTATCAGCTCTAGCCTGAACACGACCATTAACGGCGGCAGCTTTAAGGACAATTTGGCGGATGCGCTGATGGCAAACATCGGCAGCCAAATCGGCGCCGAGGGCGCAAAGCTGATTGGGGATAATGGGGAGATCTTGGGCGTTCCCGGTAAGGCTGTGAGCCACGCGGTACTGGCAGGCGTGAGCGCAGAAATTGGCGGCGGTAACGGTAAAGGCGCTGCCGCAGGAGCTCTGGCGGCGGAGCTGGCCGCTATCTCGCTAGGCGACATATTTGTCGAGCCGGCAGTAAGGGAAAGCCAAATCCAGTCGGCGGGAAGAATCATTGGCGCTATAACAGGCGCAGCAGTAACCAATTCGGCCTCAGGTGCTTGGAGTGGCGCATCCGCTGCGGAAAACACCCTGCGGTATAACTTCCTGATGCACGATGAGCCAGCCAAGATGGCGAAAAAGCTGGCGGCCTGTGGCAGTGACGGCGCTTGTCGAGCCCGCGTCATGAAGGAAATGGCGGAAATATCAAACAAGAATATCGATGAGTTCAGCGACTGTTTGATATCCGGTAGCAAGGCCTGCGTGAATGACAAGCTAAACGGGATAGATAATGCGACGGGTTACGACGCTTTAACGGCGCAAATCGGTGCGGATGCGGCCAATACCTATAAAGGCGGTTTAGGTGTTGAAGCGTTCAACAATGCGATAGACTGCATGGGAATGGGCTGGGAAGCCTGCTCGAATCGGAAAGGCTGGAAGCTTATAGAGTCGGGCTCGGGCGTGCTGATCATCGCCGGAGGCCAGAGGATAGGCGGTAAGCTGGCTGAGGTGATTTCGGGGAAGGGGGCGAAAGGGACGGTTGCCCTGACTGATAAAGCGATATCTAATGGAAACGGTAATCTGCCCGCAGTTCGTCAAGGTAAGGTCACTTATAAGCCATTAGCTAAACCTAATGCTAATGAACTAAGAGCGGGGCAGAAATTTGCCGACCAAGGATATGATGTTACTTACAGGGCAACTGCTTCTGATAAAGGAGTTTCAGGAGCAAGAACATCTGACTTACATATTGATGGGGTTGGCAAAATTGATGTTTATACACCGAATCCAACGACTAAAGTTGATCGAATATTAAGCTCAATCGAAAAGAAAAGTGATCAAGCTGGCGGTGTTGTTGTACAAATAGATCTATCCGGAAAAGAAATGCAGAGTATGGCCTCAAGGCTATGGGGTAAACCAAATGCTCAAAATATTAAGAAATTATTCTTCCAAGACTCAAAGGGCACAATACATCGTTTTGATAGAAATAATTAGGGTTAATCTATGCCAAAGATTGCATGTAAATGTGGGTACGTAATGAATATTGGTTCGCTTGATGAAGACTTTGCTTATGATCTTATTTCACAAAATATTTTATGGGACCTAATCGATATATGGTCTGAAAAAAAAGAATTTATTTCAGAGGAGTTTATGGGGTGTTTTAATGCTAAAAGTGTTGAGGTGTACGAATGTCCTAGCTGCCAAAGACTGTTAGTTGAGAAATCACCAAACTCTAATAATTTTAGTTTTTATAAAAAAGAAATGGAATAAGCTGAAAAAAAGATCCCAGCACCATGCTGGGATCACATAATACTGATAGCTCAAATCAATTAGCCTAGCCATGAAGTGTCTTGGCTTATAAACGGACGAGTTAGGGGAAAAGGTATTAACATTGTGGGTGGTGATTAATTAGAGATAAACACTATAAATATTTCTTTCTTTAGATAAAATATATCTCAAAAATTGCAAGAATATAATTTTAAATATAGCTCTTATTCGGATGGCTATTTTGGCATTCTTGAGAGAATTGAGTTTAAAGGTCGAGGTAAAATTGGTGGTGTAAATTTTTGGTAAGTGGGGTGGTTAAATATTGATGTATATGATTTAAAATTCGATAATCCAATAATGAACGTGTTGTTTTTCCTAATTAAATAGAAGGGAGGAAAAAGCTATATATGGTCTATTGAGGGTACTATTAGATAATAAGTGAAGTAATAAAATAAGTTATTGTGCTAATAATTACTAATACATTTTTTTCGGGTGATTGTGGCGTTGGTTACGTAATTAATAGAAAGGCTGGAAGCTTATAGAGTCGGGCTCGGGCGTGCTGATCATCGCCGGAGGCCAGACGATAGGCGGTAAGCTGGCTGAGGTGATTTCGGGGAGGGGGGCGAAAGGAGCCACAGCAAAAAGTGAGAGCGCCGGAAACTTGGAGCCAGGAAATTCAGCGAGTACTAGTTTACCGAGAAATGGCGATCGTTTAGTTATTAACCAGGGTAATTTACCTACGTGTGGGCCGAACTCGTGTGCAATGGTTCTGGACGCAGCGGGATTGAAATATGATATCGGTAAATTAATTACTCAATCAGGTGTTACCTCGCAAGGAACAACACTAGGCCGCCTTTCGAATACTCTAAATCAAAATGGGTTGTCAGCACAGAGGGTGGCTGGAGTGAGTATTGAATCTACTGCTAATGGAAATCCAGCAATAGTAAGAATGAACCTTGAGAGAGGGGGACATGCAGTCGTAGTGGATGGTGTGACGATCAGGAATGGTCAGCAAGTTGTTGCAATTCGAGATCCGGCTTTAGGTAGGCAATATTTTACTCCCATAAATGAGTTCAAAGCAAAGTTCTCTGGAGAAGCAATTTTTACTAATGGAGCCAAAAAATGAACGAAATATTAAATAACTTCAAATTAGACGAGGATTCCTTGGGAAGGGAGATTTCTTTAAAGGCAATGCTCGTAATTAAAAGAAATGATTGTTATTTAGTTCCGATGGGTGAGGATGATTCATCAATTAACAAGATTGAAGTTTATTTTCCAGGTTTGGAATTACAGCTCGATGAAGCTATAGGAGGCTGGGTTGGAAGTAGTGTTATTTATTTTGATGAAGTTCATATCACAGGCTTGTTAACGAAATGGACGATAAGAGAAAGACCCATATGCATTTCAAATATAAAATATTTTTCTATTTTTCGTGATGGTGAAAAATATACTATTTTATAAAGCTAATCCCGCCCTTGTGGCGGGATAGTTTACTGTCTTTTAAAAATTTAAACTCAGATTATAGAACTGTATTCTTTGCTCCCACCACTATCTTTTATATTGACATTTTAATGATAAATGGAAGGTGAAAATGTATTGAGGAATATATAGAGGTTATCAATTATTTTCCTATGGAAAAATAGAATAAAAATACCTTCCCGTTTATGATAATAGACATGGTTATTAATAAAGGAGAAAAATTATGGAAAAGAATGAAATTTATCTTGATATGCTTAGTTGGGCTTTACCTCACCTCAGAAACCATATGACGTTAGGTATCTTTTCTAGAATAAGAGATAAGTCATGCTATTATGAATCACAACTTATTCATGGATTTTATTTAACGCTTAAGTATGATTTTTTTAACGATATAGATATTGACTTTCTTAATGGGCATGCAAGGCATTATTATATTAACTGCAGTGAGGAAAAGAGTATGCTTTACGTTACTCAAATTAAGAATATATCTAAGCTGTTTGCTCTTGTACCAGATAGCCTAAAAAGTCAGCTTGAGTGGGAAGGGCCGAGTGTGGAGTTGTGATTGCCCGCTTTAACGGTAAAGCTATAGGTCGGTATGGTAAACCAATACAGGGCTCAATATCTGATAATGCAGAAAAAGCCCACATTCCTTTAAGCGAGTATATGATATGGAAAAACTGGAACTCTCCCAATTAAAATATCCTGATATGCGTGAAGAGCTTATCAATTATCTTCATAGGTTAGGTGATAAAGAATATCAGTATCAGGCATGGGTTGAAGATAATCGCCCAGGTGGTGGGCACGATGAATTAGATTATGCTATCCACTTTTTATACGATGATACTGATTTAGCGAATGAGCCAGCATCACTGATTGGTTGGATACTAACAGGAAAAGATGAATCTGATGTTATAGCCAGCGTTGTAAAGGCGTTGGATATAATCTTTGATAAATATGGAACAGAGTTATCAGATCAAGAGTATCTTGCTAAGAATGAATGGGAAAATGTTCTCGTGATGGCAAGAAATGCTGAAAGAGTTCTTCTATCGTCCCATGGAATACAGAAATTATCTTCTTGAAAGAGTATTTGAACAAGATCCCGCCCTTCACGCTAAGAATGTTGCTGTCAGCCTTTGCATACAACGTCCGTTTCCACGCTTGTACACTGGCAGATCGCCGGTGTCTGTATCTATTAAAAACCGGCTCGATACTGGCACGCTGGGTTTTACGGACATCAGGAGCAGCGCAGAGTACAAGGTTGAACACTAGAGCGTGGGTAACTAAGGCGATGGTATTGGTAATCTCGAGGTAGAGCTTTTTGGTACTGATTAAATTCATGGTTTTGTCGCTAAAATGCCACTTGATGATCTTATCAATATCTTGATTCATTGTGCCAATTGAACATCTCTGTGGTGATTCAATACCGCCTTATGTTGCTAAGGATATATTGCTCAATTTCTGATGGATGAAATCAATGAGCGCTCTTGTTTTTGCGGGCAAGTAACGCCGATCTGAATAAAGTGCGAACAATTGCAATGGGGCTGCCGATTGTTCAAATTCAACCTCGATCAACCGTCCATCGCTAATGTAGGGTTGGCAGGCCTGTTTCGATAGAATTGCAAAACCGACGCCCGCTACCGCAGCTCGTCCTGCCATCTCTCCGCTGTTTACCCGATAGTGTCCTTTAACCTTAACTGTCTCGAATCCCCCCTTTGTATTAACAAACTGCCAGGGAGCACCTTTCAGTGCACTTACCGTTGTAATGCAGGGTAATTCTTCAAATTGCTGAATATGAGAAGGGGTACCATAACGCTGAATGATGGAGGGAGCTGCCACAACAGTACAAGGGATAGTCACCAGATGGCGGGCTATGTAGTCACTGTCATCCATCTGACCACGGCTAACAATGATAGCTAAATCCAGATCGTCTCGCAGGGATTCGAAACCTGACAAATTGGTGACACAGCTGATTTCCAAATCCGGGTACTGACAGGCGAAATCGGCAATAACAGAACCCAGCAATGCAGGGCCTATTTCATTGGGAATACAGATACGCAACGGTCCCTTGAGCTGCATTTGCCGCAACGTTAATTCTGTCTCAGTTTGCTCAAGCGCCTCCAGTAATGGCTTCGCTCGGGTATAAAGTAGGTGCCCTGCCTGGGTGACTTTCATATGTCGGGTGCTGCGCTCAATGAGCTGAAGATTCAGTTTTTTTTCTAACTGAGAAATACAGCGGCTAACATTTGATGTCGGCATTTCAAGGACTTTCGAGGCTCCAACAAAACTTTCTCTTTCAACTACAGCAATGAACACTTTCAGGGTATTAAAATCAAGAGCCAAACGCATCAGCTATCCCATATATGATAATAATGATTGCCATTTCTACCATATAATAAACACCATTGATAGCAGTTAAACTCGGGATATCTTTCATCCATAGGTTGCTTGCTATGCCACTGGTTACAAAATCATTTAATCATAAAGTCCTCATGCAGATAGCCATTGTAATGGCTTTTATCCAGTTCACTAACGCACTGGAATATATGGCGCTAACGCCTGTTTTTGCTTTTATGGCTGATGGGTTTTCGGTACCTGTATCATTTTCTGGCTATGTCTCAGGTATGTATACACTGGGTGCCGTCCTTTCTGGAATCTCTGCTTTTTATTGGATCGACCGATTTAATAAAAAACAATTCTTGATTAAGAATATGGTGCTGCTGGGAACACTCACATTTTTGTCCACACTCACTACTCATTTTGGCACTCTTCTGGCACTACGATTTTGCGCAGGACTGGTTGGTGGTACGACAATGGGGGTAGGTATGAGTATTTTGATAAATTATGCCCCAGCAAACTTACGTGGAAAAATGCTGGCAACGGTGATTACATCATTTTCGATGGTAAGTATCGTTGGAATGCCAACTATATTATTTTTGTGCACGCACTATGGCTGGCATACTGCGCTGTGGTTAATCAGTTCACTTTGCCTATTATCTTTACCGCTGATAGTACTTATTATTCCCAAGGGTATGGCTACATCAAGCGAGAAGGCCAACCTATCTATTGATACTCAAACCTTACTGTTTGCCTCTTGTACTGCACTGGTACAGTTTAGTCCAATGCTGATTATTCCCATTTTGACGCCATTAATGACACAGCATATGGGAGCACAGCAGAACCTATTACCCTTATTGTTCTTAAGTGGGGGAATTGCGGGCTATCTGTCTACAAAAATAACAGGAGCTCTAATATCGCGTTTATCTGCTCTGAGGTTGGCAACTATTTCAACGTTGCTCTTTATAGCAAGTTTACTGATCCCTGCGGTGGGCTCTCATAATGCAGCGCTATTTGTAATCTTATTTCTTGGAGCCTCATATAGCCGACTTGTTTCCGCTTCGGCGGTTGCTGTCCAGTATCCTGAGGATGAAAAACGAGCCAGTTTTTCTTCACTACAGACAGCAATTATGTACCTGATAACAACGCTCGCATTCTTTCTGTCTTCCTTATTATTACCTGAACAGGGAATAACAACGCAAAATCTAAACAGACTGTTGGTTGTCAGTGCATTAGCTGCGTCTGGATTTCCCTTAATGGTCATAATACTTCAAAGGAAACTGGCTAAACGTACTATCTAGCCTGACCGCCTCATTATTGATTAGCATAACGTCCGCTTTTGACACTGAGCGCACAAGTTAACTGAGCTGAAGGTCCGCTGTGAGCGAACGGCGGAAGTTGGCATTTGATTTATATGCCAACTTAAAGGATGCCTACCGAAACTGTGGCGATTCAACATAGTGACTGAGGCAAGCCTCATAAACAGAGTTTTCGAAAAGATTTTCTGCGCTTAAATGCTTGTATCTGAATTTCCGTGCCGCCCTATCCAGTAGCCCATACGGTTGTAGAGGGTAATATCGTAGTATTTTGCTTCTATCTGAACTGTATACACCTCATCTCCTCCTCTGGCTGTATCTGAGTCAGCAAAGGATTTAGAGCAATTTACAATATGCAGATTATGACTGTTGCTGGTTACTATCTTGTCGTCACCTTTGCTGTACTCAATGTTGTTTATATGCACAACATAAGATCTACTCCAGTCACCACCATTCTGTTTTTTTGATAAATCGCTATCTTGAGCAATGATGACTGTAATATCTGATAAATAATAATCTTTGTTTTTCAGTATAATAGCTGGAATGTTATAGGGCCCATTAGTAGAATGCGCATGAGAAATCCTATACTTTAAAATACCATACTCTCGGTCATTCCTCCTAAACTGAAGCAGTATCATTGCTGTTGTAGGTCTCCCCCCCCTCTTTTGATATGAGTGAAACTTTAATATTGCCTGATATATTCTTAATTTTTTGAAAATCGTTATACTCGAGATTAGTTATTTCAGTCCCATAATTCTTTGGGCCGGTAACCAAAGAGATTGGATTTATCAATGCTACCCCTCCTCCATACGGACCGGCCACACATCCTGTTAGTAGTATAAAGACAAGAACGAGCAGGGGTTTTATATTCATTGGCATTCCTTTTAAGTAAATCCAATCATACTTGTGCTACCACATGTAGTGAAGTGGCTTATTAAATTTGGTCATCTGATCTGCGGAGTGCCACGTCCGCTCTTGGCACAAAGCAGCCGTTAGATTTGGCTCTGCCCCACAGCTGTGTCAGGCCAAATCTGAGCTAATGCACCTAGAGTGATGACGATCACACTAAGCCATCGACACTTTTCCCCACAATAAGCATTTCGTTAAACCTTTCAGCTCTCGGTACGAATCTCTCGGTAGTAATTTAATTTTTCCTACACGACACGTTCATCTTTATTTTCTAATTTCATTTAACGAATAATCTTATTTCATAATTAGGAATTAACGTTGCTTTTATTATTATTGTTGCATCCTTTTTTTAATTATTTGTATTTTAATAAGTATTTGTATTTTAATTGTTTTTTATTTTTCATTGTATGTATTTGTTTTTAAGTATGAATAAATGTTTCCAAGTGTGACACACATCATGCAAAAGAATTTCCCATTAATTTAGATTACCTCAAACATAAAAGAATTCACGACGCCTTATTTTTATTTCTTACGCGCAATGCGTGCTCACGCTATTTATTTTTTAAATTGCATTTCATTAAGGAGAGAACCATGAAGTTAACGCGAACAACGCTATCCATACTGTGTGGCCTTTGCATTAGTGGGACGGTATTAGCGGCTGGTGGCCTCGATCGCGAGCGTCCGCTGGTGGCAACAACGGATATCGTGCCTATGAAAGAAGGGCCGCTGGGAGTGGTTGACGTTGCGCCTTATGATGGTGTTTTCCCGCTGACGGCGATCATTAACAAGGCCAACCACAACATTAATAAGGTCAAGGTGACTGTGCTTGGTAAAGGGGATAAAGGGATACCAATTAGCTACGACGTAGGTCCTCAGACGATCAATACCCATAACGGTATTCCAGTGTTTGGCCTTTATCCTGACTATGTCAACAAAGTAAAAGTGGACTGGGAGGAAGACGGCAAACCGCAAACCTACACGTGGTCTATCTATACGGCGCCGGTCACTATGCCTGTGACGGGCGGGCAGACGACAGTGCTTCCAGATGTGGAACCGGTCAAAGTTGATGATTCCCTGAAAAATCGCCTCTATCTGTTTAACCACATTGTTGGTACCGCGAAAAACGGCCACATCATGCACGTGAAGGGCGGTGCGGCAAACTGGGACTATACCGGTATTAACTGGATAAGCGACACCAACGGCGACGTCCGCTGGTTTATGAACGTGGATAAAATCCGCAACCCGAACGATATCACTCGCATCGGTTCCATGATGAGTTTCCATCAGGTGAAAGACGGTAACGTGATCTTCGGTCAGGGCCAGCGCTACTACAAGTATGACTTCCTGGGGCGTAACATTTCCGACAAGCGGCTGCCTAAAGGCTTTATCGACTTCTCGCATGAAATTATCGAAACGCCGAACGACACCTATTTACTGAGAGTGGCCAAAGAGGACTATCCGCTGAAGGATGGCTACACCATTAATACCGTTCGCGACCACATTCTGGAAGTCGACAAAAACGGCGATACGGTTGACTACTGGGACCTGAACACCATTCTCGATCCGTTCCGCGATAACGTCATACTAGCGATGGACCAAGGGGCAGTATGTTTGAGCGTAGACACCGCCAGCTCCGGTAAGACCATCACTAAAGAAGAACTGGCGCTGCTGCCGTTTGGCGATGTGACCGGTTCTGGCCCAGGCCGCAACTGGGCGCACGTGAACTCTATCAGCTACGATGCGCGTGACGACAGTATTATCCTCAGTTCCCGCCACCAGTCAGCCGTGATTAAGATTGGCCGTGACAAGCAGGTTAAGTGGATCATTGCTGACCCTGATGGCTGGAAGGGCGATCTGGCGAAGAAAGTGCTTAAGCCAGTAGACAAGTCAGGCAAAGCTCTCAAGTGCGAAGACCACAAGTGTGAAGGCGACTTTGACTGGACTTGGACACAGCACACTGGCTATATCGTGCCGTCCAAGAGCACTAACGGTAAGTCTGTCGTTACGGTGTTCGACAACGGTGACGCACGCGGTATGGAGCAGCCTGCACTGCCAACGATGAAGTATTCTCGCGGCGTAGAGTTCGTGGTTGATGAGAAAAACATGACGGTGTATCAGTCGTGGGAGTACGGCAAAGAGCGGGGCTTTGAGTGGTATAGCCCGATCACTTCTGTCACGCAGTACCGCCCAGAAACCAAGACCATGTTTATGTACTCGGCAACGGCAGGCATGACAGGAACCGAGCCGCTGGTCTCTGTACTGAACGAGGTGAAGGATGGGACTCAGGACGTCATGCTGGAGCTGAAAGTGCGCAGCAATCGTCCAACCATGCTGGGCTACCGTTCGTCTATCGTTGACCCGACGCTGATGTTTAAGAAGTAGTTTCATGAAGTTTTTACATAAGCACTAATAATACCTCTGAGTCATGCCATTTCAGCGGGGAGTCTGTTCCGGACCCCGCTGTTTTTTTGTTTGAAAACGACGTCTCTTTTTCAGCTATGCTTAGATGACTAAGGTGCTTTTTCACATAAGTACTTTATTCGCCCTGCTGTGGGTGATAACGTATGCCGGTTCCTTGTCGTACAGGCTGATTTACGCTGTGCCGGATACTTAGATGGATTTAATGGATACCGTTTTTGGGAGTAGATATGTCTTCTGTTAAGCAAAAATCATGGGTTCGTTTTTTTGCCCCCCTGCTGATGCTGGGTTTAGTTTTTCAACTGACCGCCTGTGGTGACAATGAGCCGGAGCAGCGTAAAGCCTTCAGCGAATTCCTACAGACTAAGATTGTCGACGGCACTAAAGTTCGCCTGCCAGGTTTGACCGACGAGCAGAAAAAAGCCTTCGGCAACTATGCCAAAGATTACGAAGTGCTGACCGGGTTCACTAACGACCTCAACGGTGCCTTCTCTAACTCAATGCAAAGCTCTATGAACGAGCTGAGAACGTTGAACAGCATGAAGGCGATGGTAGATAACCGCGCCAAGGTAGAAAAAGCGCAGACTGAAACTCGCGCCGCTCAAACCAAGCTGGACGAGATTATCAAGAAGACTGCTGACAGCTATGCCGCAGTGAAGATGCCAGAAGATCTGAAAGCCGTTTACGACAAGGCCTATGCCAAAGTTGTTACTCAGCAGGGTTCTCTGGCGAAAGAAACGCTGACGCTGCTGGACGAGACTTTCGGTGAGGTTCTGAAAATTTCTGACTTCCTGAGCGCTCAGGGTAACAAGATTGAATACAGCGGCCACATGGTTCAGTTTACTGAGCAAAAGGCGCTGGATGAGTTCAACAAAATGAACGGCGAACTGCAAACCAAGCAGCAAAAACTGCTGGAAGTTGCGCGTAAGATTTCACAGCTGATGTAATCTTAAACGTTACTAAAACAAGGCCGCTTTAGCGGCCTTGTTTATTATAAGAGCACAATCGAAGGGAGCGACGCCATGAAACAGTATGCAGATGGAAAAGCGCTGATTGAACAGATTCAGAGCTGCTATCAGCGGTTTATTGCCGAGTTTGATGACGTTGCCAATGAGGTTTCAGATCTTAGAGTCGAGGGCGTAGACAAGACGCCAAGGGAGATGCTGTCCTACCAGCTTGGCTGGATAACCTCACTTCTGAACTGGGAGAGCGAGGAACAGGCTGGGCGAGTTGCCGCCGTTCCGTCAGCGGATTTCAAATGGAATCAGCTGGGGGCGCTGTATCAGCTGTTTTATCTGCAGTACGGATCGTTAACGCTGAACGAGCAAAAAGAGTGCCTGAATCAGCAGGTTAGCGCGTTGACGGACTGGCTCGAAACGCTATCTGACGACGTGCTGTTTGAGCCGGGCAAACGAAACTGGGCGACAACCAAAGCTATGTGGCCGGTGTATAAGTGGGTTCATATCAATTCTGTTGCGCCTTTTACCAACTTTCGGGCGAAAATCCGCAAGTGGAAAAAGGTCGCGTTGAAATAAAAAACGCCTTGAAAAGCAAACGGCTATTTAGCCAGCCTTGACTCCCACCAGACGGCGTTCCATCTCTTCAATCTTTCCCGTCAGGATCCGCATCTGCATGTTTTTACTCCAGCTGGCCGAGAGCCCTGGCGCCGATAGCAGAGCTCTATAGCGCTCTTCGTCGAACGGTGCGTGGAAGGCAATCGAAATAGCCTCGGCGACGGAAATATCGCTGTTACGGCTGACCCGCTCCAGCGGCGCGTCTGGCGTCACTTTTCCTCCAGCCAGCACACGGTAAAGCCAGCCGCAGAGGCCGCTGTCCTGCATCAGACGAGCAAAGCCATCAATGGCGCAGTGGTCGTTGAGCTTATAGCAGGGAGAGCGTGGTTGGGTAACCTGAATCAGCGCCCCGCTCCAGCGGAAAACGTCGCCGATGTGGACGTTTTCTTCCGTCAGCCCTAGGGTTGAAATATTCTCCCCAAACAGCGGTGCGGCGAACTGTTCCGCCTGTTGAGGAAAGCGCGTTTGCCAATAGGCGTAATGCTCGCGAGGGTAGTGGCACAGCGCCCGATCGGCTCCGCCGTGGTGACGCTTTTCAGCCTGTTCGTCGCCCTCAAAGCCGAGCGACGTTAGCGTTAACTCACCGTCAACGGCCAGCTTGGCGATGGCGCTGGGAGCGAAATTCTCATAGGAACGAATAGCGCCAATAAAGACATTGGGGGAGTGCATGGTGTGCGGCCTTGGCTAAACGGGAGATGCCGTTAGCATAGCGGCGATGGTGCAGGTGGTCTAGTGGGGATAAAAGAGCCGCCTTAGAGAGGCGGCTATCGGCACAGAGTGTTGCTGCTAACTTACGCCTTCTTCACAAAGCAGGCTTTCAGCATCACGCTAGTGTTGTCGATTTTGCAGTCAATCTCGTGGTCGCCGTCAACCAGGCGGATCGGCTTGCTCTTGCTGCCGACTTTCAGCACGGTGGAGGAGCCTTTCAGCTTCAGGTCTTTAATCAGCGTCACGCAGTCGCCGTCGACCAGCACGTTGCCGTTGCTGTCTTTTACAATGCGCTCATCGCTGTCTGCCGCTGGCTGCTCGTTGGGGTTCCACTCGTGGGCGCAATCGGGGCAGATCAGCATCGCACCGTCCGGGTAGGTGTTTTCTGACGCGCACAGCGGACAGGCTGGAATAGAGTTCATGATTTTTCCCTAAAAATAGCTAATTAAAAGAGTGAAGGCGGCATCCTAGCATAAACCGGTGATTTTATCACCCGTTTGAGACGGAGTGGCGCGCTAGACAAGCCTCCCTGTTTCTAGAGTGAACAGTGCGTATCTATTTTTCTTCGCTAAAAACGACAAGAGAAGACAGAAAAAGCGTTACTTTCGAGAGGATGAAAAGAAAATGAAAGGCAATTGGGAGTAAGTGGAGGTTTTTATCAGAGCGGTAGCGAAGGGTTCACTACCGCTCTGCGAAATTGGGCTAGCGTGATGAATTACTTCTTCACGTCGGCGAAGCGCTTGGCGGCTTCGTCCCAGTTCACTACGTCCCAGAAGGCTTTGATATAGTCTGGGCGGCGGTTCTGGTACTTCAGATAGTAGGCGTGTTCCCAAACGTCAAGACCGACGATGGGGTAGCCGGACGCGCCGGAGAAGTTTTCACCCATCAGCGGGCTGTCTTGGTTAGCGGTAGAAACTACGGCCAGCTTGCCGTCTTGATAAACCAGCCAGGCCCAGCCGGAGCCAAAACGGGTAGTCGCAGCCTGCTCGAATTTCGCTTTAAACTCGTCAACGCTGCCGAAGTCGCGTTCGATAGCGGCCTTCAGGTCACCAGTAAGCTGAGTGCCTAGCTTTAATCCTTTCCAGAACAGGCTGTGGTTAGCGTGACCACCGGCGTTGTTTCTTAGAATGGCGCGCTTTTCTGCTGGAATGCGGTCTAACTGAGCAATCAGGTCTTCGGCGGAAAGATTTTTCAGCTCATCGGGCAGGCTTTCCAACGCTGCGTTGGCATTGTTAACATAGGCCTGATGGTGTTTGCTGTGGTGAATTTCCATCGTCTGCTTGTCAAAGTGTGGCTCTAGGGCATCGTAAGCATAGGGTAGGGGCGGCAGCGTATAACTCATCTCATACTCCTTAAAATAGGTGGCTTGGCCGCGGTAATTCATGGATAAACGGCCGATTTTTTCTCTATCGCGTCTGAGTATAGCATTGATCTTAAATTGATTATCATTATCGTTTGTATGGGTAATTCCTATCGATGGGAGACTTTCTCCTTAATTACAGGTAAAGTCTTTAGTTAAATAAATGTCAACGCGCTGTTGCATTAGCATTTAGCAGAATGAACCGTTATTAAGGAAGCAAAAGCATGAGCAGTATCCGCATTGTTTCACCGGAAGAGGTGGGCAAAAACCCTACGGCGATCCCGCCGCTCCTGTTTGCCAACCTGAAAAGCCTTTACACTCGCCGCGCTGAGCGTATGCGCCAGCTGGCGAAAGAGAGTCCGTTGGGAGGCTACCTGACGTTTGCTGCGACCGTTGTGGACGCTCAGGATAAGGCGCGTCACGATCACCCGCTGACAGTGGACTTAACCGACGTGCTGAAAAATGCTTCCGACAGGCCACCGCTGGCGACGGATACCTACCCGAGAAGCGAGCACTGGCAAACGCTGCTGCTGTCTATTATTGCCGAGCTGATGCCCGATGCACCGGAACACGTTGTCCCGGTGCTGGAATCGCTGCAAAAGATGAGCGCTAAGGAGCGGGAGGCTTTAGCCACTGCGCTACTGGCGGGTGAATATGGCAAAGTCGGCAGCGATAAAGCCCCGTTCCTGTGGGCTGCTCTTTCTCTTTACTGGGCGCAGATGGCCAGTCAGATCCCCGGTAAGGCGCGTACAGAATATGGTGAAGGTCGGCATTTCTGCCCAGTTTGCGGCAGCGCACCGGTAGCGAGTTTAGTTCACATCGGTACTGATGCAGGCCTTCGCTACCTGCACTGTAGTCTGTGTGAAAGCGAGTGGCACATGGTGCGCGTGAAGTGCAGTAACTGTGAGCAGGGCGGTAGCCTTAACTACTGGTCACTGGACTCAGAAAAGGCGGCAGTAAAAGCGGAGAGCTGTAGCGACTGCGGCAGCTATCTAAAAATTCTGTATCAGGAGCAAGATCAGTACGTTGAGCCGGTTGCTGACGATCTGGCATCGCTGGTGCTGGATGCGAAAGTCGAAGAAGAGGGCTTTGCCCGAAGCAGCATTAACCCGTTTATGTTCCCATCGGGGGAATAATCGGTTTCTTCGAAGCCATAACGAAGGCATAACGTAGAAAGGCGCAGTGAGCACTGCGCCTTTTTTATTACTCTTATGCCGCCACAATAATCCGCTGAGGGTGGGTGTATACCGTTGCTCGCCCTGGCTTGCTGAAGCCGACCAGCGTCAGGTTACACTTTTCGGCAACCTCTACCGCCAGCGTGGTGGCAGCCGAGACGGCAAACAGGATCTCTACACCGCACATCGCCGCCTTTTGCACCATTTCATAGCTTGCTCTGCTTGAAACAAGCACCGCTCCGTCCGTCCAGCCCGCTTTGGCTCTAACGCCCAACAGTTTATCCAGCGCCACGTGGCGGCCGACGTCTTCGCGCCCGCCGAGCATTTTTCCTTCAGGGGAAACCCAGCCTGCCGCGTGAGTACAGCCAGTCAACTGCCCAACCAGCTGTACGTCATTGAGGCCGGGAAGTGCGCTATCCAGCAGGCCAAGATTAAAGGTTTGTGTGAATGGCAAAGTTGGAATAGGCCGCAAAACCTCTACCAGCTGCTCTACGCCACACACGCCGCAGCCTGTGCGCCCGGCCATAGCTCTGCGGCGCTCTTTAAGTCCGGCAAATCGGCGGCTGGAAAGCTCAACGTTAACCTCAATTCCGCTACATCCGACGTTAACGTCGATGCCGTAAATATCGCTGACAGATTCCACAATCCCTTCGGCTAAAGAAAAGCCAACGGCGAACTCGTCTAGCTCTTTTGGCGTTGCCATCATAACAACGTGAGAAATACCGTTGTACACCAGCGCAACGGGGACTTCCTGCGCCACCCAGTCCTGTTCTGGGGTTGCCAGAGAGTTATGCCTGCGGACAGTCAGCGATTTTACGCCCACTATGGATGATGACCTGTCGTTTTTATCGGATGTTTTACTGTTCACGAAATAGACCTTGAGATGAGAGCGACGCAGTAGATGCTATTTTAACATTAACATCGGGTGCACAAAGGATGTAAAAATAGCCAACATTACGTTAATTTTTGTAACATTCTCGACATAGATCAATGTTGAGATCTTTTTATATTCGTATAATGAGACTGTCTTTAACTTGACCATATTATTACTTGATTTGTTAGTTTTTAAGTTTCTGGGCGTGACTAAATTGAAAAACGCTCACTTTGGCGAGATTTTCTACCAATTACGAGTGGTAACAAACGGTCTTTATAACAGATAGACTTACGGGCGAATTGGTATACATAGTATACAGAGCAATGTAGCAGTTAAATAAGAAGGAGAAAACCATGCAGGTCAGCAGAAGGCAGTTTTTCCGAATCTGCGCTGGCGGTATGGCAGGTACAACGGCGGCGGTTCTGGGGTTCACTCCAGGCGCTGCGTTGGCGGAGACGCGCAGCTACAAGCTGCTGCGCGCCAGCGAAACCCGCAATACCTGTACCTACTGTTCGGTGGGATGTGGGCTGTTAATGTACAGCATGGGGGACGGCGCCAAGAACGCCAGAGCCAGCATTTTTCATATCGAAGGCGACCCGGATCATCCGGTAAGCCGCGGCGCGCTTTGCCCGAAAGGGGCAGGGCTTATTGATTACGTCAACAGCGACAGTCGCCTCAAGTACCCTGAGTATCGCGCTCCGGGTTCTGACAAGTGGCAGCGCATTAGCTGGGACGACGCTTTCGGGCGCATTGCCAAGCTGATGAAGGCTGACCGCGACGCCAACTTCCAGGAGAAGAATGCTGACGGCGTGACCGTCAACCGCTGGCTGACCACAGGTCTGCTGGCTGCATCGGCTTCCAGTAACGAAAATGGTTTATTAACGCAGAAATTTTCGCGGGCGCTCGGCATGCTCGCAGTAGACAACCAGGCGCGCGTCTGACACGGACCAACGGTAGCAAGTCTTGCTCCAACATTTGGTCGCGGTGCGATGACCAACCACTGGGTGGATATTAAAAACGCCAACCTGGTTATTGTTATGGGCGGTAACGCCGCTGAAGCTCACCCTGTCGGTTTCCGCTGGGCGATGGAAGCGAAAATCCATAACAACGCCAAACTTATTGTTATCGATCCGCGCTTTACCCGCACGGCGTCTGTGGCTGATTTCTATACGCCATTGCGCTCAGGGACCGACATTGCCTTCCTGTCGGGCGTGATTCGCTACCTGATGGCGAACAACAAAGTTAACGCGGAATACGTCAAGTACTATACCAACGCCACGCTGCTGGTAAGGGACGACTTCGTCTTTGAAGACGGCCTGTTCAGCGGTTATGACGCCGACAAACGCCAGTACGACAAAACAACCTGGAACTATCAGGTTGATGAAAACGGCTTTGCCAAGCGCGACATGACCATGACCGACCCGCGCTGTGTGTGGAACCTGCTTAAGCAGCACGTCGAACGCTATACGCCGGAAGTGGTCAGCAACGTATGCGGTACGCCGCAGGAAGACTTTATCAAAGTCTGTGAGCTGATTGCTGAAACCAGCGCGGTGGATAAAACCACCTCGTTCCTGTACGCACTGGGATGGACGCAGCACTCCGTAGGCGCCCAGAACATCCGTACCATGGCCATGATCCAGCTGCTGCTGGGCAACATGGGTATGGCGGGCGGCGGCGTTAACGCCCTGCGCGGTCACTCCAACATTCAGGGCTTAACCGATCTCGGTCTGCTGTCGCAGTCTTTGCCGGGCTATATGACTCTGCCGTCAGAAAAGCAGGCAACGCTGCAAACCTATCTGGATGCGAATACGCCGAAGAAAGGGCTGGCCAATCAGGTTAACTACTGGGGCAACTACCCGAAATTCTTTATCAGCATGATGAAGAGTTTTTACGGTGACAAAGCCCAGAAAGACAACGACTGGGGCTATGACTGGTTGCCAAAGTGGGACAGCGGCTATGACGTGCTGAAGTACTTCACCATGATGGACGAAGGTAAAGTCAATGGCTACATCTGTCAGGGCTTTAACCCGGTAGCGTCTTTCCCTGATAAAAATAAGGTCGTTCGCTCTCTGTCCAAACTGAAGTACCTAGTAACGATTGACCCGCTGAATACCGAGACGGCTGAGTTCTGGCAGGATCACGGTAAGCAGAATGACGTCAAACCGTCCGAGATTCAGACTGAAGTCTTCCGTCTGCCTTGTACCTGCTTTGCCGAAGAAGACGGCTCTATCGTTAACTCCGGCCGCTGGCTGCAGTGGCACTGGAAGGGCGGTGAAGCCCCGGGTGAAGCGATTACCGACGGCCAGATCCTGGCTGGTCTGCTGTTCAAACTGCGTGAGCTTTACGCGCAGGACGGCGACAAGGCGGTAGGTAAAGATCCGCTGATGAACATGACCTGGGACTACGAGATGCCAATGCATCCGCAGTCTGAAGAGATGGCGAAAGAGTCCAACGGCTACGCGCTGGCGGATATCACTGACGCCGACGGCAAGGTCATTCTGAAGAAAGGCCAACTGCTCAGCAGCTTTGCGCAGCTGCGTGATGACGGCACCACTTCCAGCGCCTGCTGGATTTATACCGGCAGCTGGACTGAAGCCGGTAACCAGATGGCGCGTCGCGATAACTCTGACCCGTCGGGTCTGGGTAACACGCTGGCGTGGTCTTGGGCGTGGCCGCTTAACCGCCGCATTCTGTATAACCGCGCCTCTGCGGACATGCAGGGCAAGCCGTGGGATCCGAAGCGTAAGCTCATCGAGTGGGACGGCGCCAAGTGGACAGGTATCGATATTCCGGACTTTAGCGCCGCGCCTCCGGGTAGCGACGTGATGCCGTTTATCATGCAAAACGAAGGCCTAGGCCGTCTGTTTGCTCTGGATAAGATGGCAGAAGGTCCGTTCCCTGAACACTACGAGCCGTTTGAAACGCCAATCGGCACCAACCCGCTGCACGATAAAGTGGTATCCAACCCGGCAGCTCGTGTGTTCAAGGCTGACTTGGACAACATGGGCAGCGCGAAGGACTTCCCGTACGTGGGGACAACCTATCGCCTGACGGAACACTTCCACTTCTGGACTAAGCACTCGCTGCTTAACGCCATTACGCAGCCTGAGCAGTTCGTCGAGATCGGCGAGGGCCTAGCCAAGGCGAAGGGCATTGTGCAGGGCGATACGGTGAAGGTCAGCTCTCAGCGTGGCTACATTGAAGCCAAAGCGGTAGTGACCAAGCGTATCCGCACGCTGAAGGTGCACGGTCAAGACGTGGAGACTATCGGAATTCCGATCCACTGGGGCTTTGTCGGCGCGGCTCGCAAGGGCTTCATTGCCAATACCCTGACGCCGTTTGTTGGCGACGCCAACACGCAGACGCCAGAGTACAAGGCGTTCCTGGTTAACGTAGAAAAGGTGTAACGGAGAGAAAATATGTCAATGCAATCTCAAGACATTATTAAGCGTTCCGCCACCAACACGCTGACGCCGCCTCCTCAGGTGCGTCATCACCAGGAAGAAGTGGCGAAACTGATTGACGTCACTACCTGTATCGGCTGTAAAGCCTGTCAGGTAGCCTGTTCTGAGTGGAACGACATTCGCGATGAAGTGGGACATAACGTCGGGGTTTACGATAATCCCGCCGATCTGACCGCCAAGTCGTGGACGGTGATGCGCTATTCCGAAGTGGAAGAGAATGGCAAGCTGGAGTGGCTTATCCGTAAGGATGGCTGTATGCACTGTAGCGATCCGGGCTGCCTGAAGGCCTGCCCGTCCGCTGGCGCTATCATCCAGTACGCAAACGGCATCGTGGACTTCCAGTCCGAGCACTGTATCGGCTGCGGTTACTGTATCGCCGGCTGTCCGTTCAACGTTCCGCGTTTGAACAAAGAGGACAACCGGGTTTACAAGTGCACCCTGTGCGTTGACCGGGTAACCGTTGGTCAAGAACCGGCCTGCGTGAAGACCTGCCCAACCGGCGCCATTCACTTTGGCACCAAAGAGGCAATGAAACAGCTGGCCGAAGAGCGCATTGTTGAGCTGAAGGGCCGTGGCTACGAGAACGCGGGTCTCTACGATCCGCAGGGCGTTGGCGGTACACACGTTATGTACGTGCTGCACCACGCTGACCGTCCTGAGCTGTACCATAACCTGCCGAAAGATCCGGTCATCAGTCCGGTTGTCGGCTTCTGGAAAGGCATTCTTAAGCCGCTGTCTGCCGCCGCGTTTGTCGCCACCTTCACCGGCCTTATCTATCACTATGTAGGTATGGGTCCAAACAAGGTCGATGAAGACGAGGACGAGGAGGAACATCATGAAGCCAAATAAGATGATTAAGCGTAACTCATTCATCGATAGGGCGTGTCACTGGACCGTTGTCATCTGCTTTTTCCTGGTGGCGCTGTCCGGTATCGCGATGTTCTTCCCGACGCTGAGCTGGCTAACCCAGACGTTCGGTACACCGCAGATGGGGCGTATTCTGCACCCGTTCTTTGGCGTGCTGATCTTCTGTGTGCTGATCCTGATGTTCTTCCGCTTCGTGAAGCACAACATACCGAAGAGGGGCGATATCGGCTGGTTCCTTCACATTGTTGAAGTGCTGAAGGGCAACGAGCATAAAGTGGCTGACGTGGGTAAATACAACCCCGGTCAGAAAGTGATGTTCTGGAGCATCATGAGCCTGACGCTAGTGCTGCTGGCGACTGGCGTGATTATCTGGCGTCCATACTTTGCTCACCTGTTCCCGATCTGGGCTATTCGTCTGTGTCTGATGATTCATGCGGTAGCGGCCATTGTGCTTATCCACGCGATTCTGGTTCACATGTACATGGCGTTCTGGGTGAAAGGTTCCATCACCGGCATGATTGAAGGCAAAGTCAGCCGCAAGTGGGCGAAGAAGCATCACCCTCGCTGGTACCGTGAAGTCGTAGCGGAAGAAGAGAAAGAAAATAAGTAACGGCTGTCGGTAACGGCATCGTAAAAAAAGCGGCGGGGCGATCCTCGCCGCTTTTTTTATGCTTGAAAATAGGATTAGGTTATATTTTTTAAAAGAGCCTGTACGGTACTCAATAATATTTTGAGGGAGTAATCAGATGGAGTGCTTTGAAGAGGGAAAGGTTTCTGTTTGGTATGGCGTTTTTTGCTCTGACGAAGAGCTGAGCGCGTATCTTTCTATCGACTATTCTGATGTGAGCGAAAATAGTTGGCAAAGCGGCTTTTTAACCGATTTTACCATCAGCAGCTTCGATGAGGATTTTTCCGAGCGGGTCTTTTGGGAAAGCGAGGCGGAAAGAAACGACGTTGAAGGCGTTTCCTACGTCGAGTCCTTTATGACGCCGCTGCTGGAAGATTTAAGACACATCGACGGCGTGATAAATTCGCTGTTTTTCGTTTATGACTGTAACGCGGCAAACGTCACGGCTTCTTCCGACGCCAGAATGCGTTTGCTGTCTGTTTATCACTATAAGAAACGATATGGTCTCCTATCTTAATTACGCAAAGAATGTCATCAATAACCTGCCCGACGAAAATAACGTAGGGCATTTTGCCAATGAGGCGTGGCTTCAACTGCGGGAGTATTTTCGCCGTTGGGTGCTGCTGGTGGATGAATTAAGCCTTGAGGGCATTGGCAACCCGCTTTTGTTCAAGCTATCTACCGTACTTGGTGTCGACGTAACGAATAGCATAGAAAAACGTCTAAGTACCGATTTCGTCAATATTGATTCTCGAGCGCTGTGCGGTTTGGCCAAAGTGTCGTTAAAAAAATATCTGATATGGAGCGCTGCTATTGACGAAGGCCATGAGGTGGCAAATCGGCATCGCAATATGTTTAATCCTCTGATCGAATACTTTTCTTTTGGCTATGCGCTTTCGCTCCATCATGGGGAGATTCTGTTTGGTCCAGACTGGTATTCAACAGGATTATTTATCCGGTCCAACTATGCGAATCTGGAACTCCGTTTGTCGGTATATGATGAGCAGGGAGATCAATAATAGAAGCGCTGTGGCTAAACTTTTACTGGAAAAAACATTTCTTTATTTTTTCACCGTCTTCACATTTTTCCATTAAGAAGATGTTTATTGTGCACGGAGAATTTCGCGGTGGCATTCGCCTTTTTCAATAATAAAGGCGTGTATTAATAACATGGGTAGTAAAATAATAATGAAAAAGAAACGTTTAACCCATTTTCTTTTAGCAGCAAGCGCATCGCTAGCGCTATTTGGCTGTAAGCCCTCTGAGCCGGAAACGGAGATGAAGGCCGTGGAGCAGTTCAGAACCATGTTAGCCGCTTCTCAGTACCATGAAATCTATCTCGCCTCATCGGAAATGCTGAGAAAAAAGGTCTCGGAGGGGGAACTTGTTCGCCTACTGGAAAGCGCCAGAGCCGATCTTGGCGCCTGTAAAAAATTCAGGCTGCATGAACGGGGAACGACGACCTATGCCAAGGGGCTGCAACTCGTCAGGTTAACTTATGATTCTACCTTTGCTGACGGTGGCGCTACTGAAGAGGGATTCGCGTTTGAAAAGACTCAGAGCGGCCTGAAGCTGGCGGGATACTGGTACAGGCGTGCGAATGTCGTTAATTAATGTCTAGAGTGTAATAAAAAAATATAGCGCAACACTTTATTGAACGGTGCAATGACGCTATGGTTTCACTTTATGCAACATAAAGACGCCGTGCGTCCGACAGGGAAATAGAGTCGTGAACCTTAAATATTTACTGCTTACGCTATTAATGCTTTTAATCGTGCTGCCCGCATTGACACAGGGAATACCTCTTCTGCTTATTCCCGTATTTTCATTTCTTTCCTCAAATCAGTATACCGAGGCTGCACTGCTAGGCGCGCCGATTGGCGTTATTTTTGTTGGTTACCTGTGGGGTAAGAGTGTACAGCTACCCGATCGCTTTTGGCCTAGATATTCCCCGATGCTGATCGCCATTTTTTACATTCTTATTTTTTGGGTCGTAGCGATGTTTATCAGCGGAGGAGATTTTACTCACGACGCTTTTGACTGGCTCGGTATCGGATTCATTCCCTTTTTTGCAGCCTATTTTGTGGCTGCGCTTGGTGGAGAATTTTGGATTATGCTGTGGGCTCCATTGGGTACTTATACTGTATTTTCTCTGGCAATGGCCTTTGGGGCGTACCGCGCCCGAAAGACACTGGTAGATAAAAAAGGCTTTGCGGCGTCACTGAGCCTGTTCTGCGCACTTCTGCTGGTGGCGGGCTGTCAGGGATACAGCCGTTCAAACAACCTGATAACGGAAGATACCACCAAGACGGTCATGGAAAGCATTCCTCTGAGCAGCTATCGGCCGTTTAACAAAACCAATCGACTGACACCGGTTGACAAGCCCTCTCTGCACATTGCGAAAGACTGGCCTCGCCTTGACGGTGCGACAGCGGCCTACCCAGTTTACGCCTCAGCGGTACAGGCCATCTATCAGGGGCTGGATGCAACGACTGTTCAAAAGTACGTCGACAGCAATAAGACTCCCGTTGCCTATAAACGGCTGATTGACGGCGAAGTTGACCTGATTTTTGCTGCTGAACCCTCCGCAGAACAGAGGAAAATGGCGGCGGATAAAGGCCTCACGTTCACGCAAATTCCCTTTAGCCGCGAGGCGTTTGTTTTTGTTACCAGTAAGGATAACCCCGTCACTAGCCTGACGGTTGAGCAGATCCGCGGTATCTACAGCGGCAAAATCAATAACTGGAGTGAGGTGGGCGGTAAAGACGAAAATATCATCCCCTTCCAGCGACCGGTTAATTCTGGCAGCCAGACGGTGATGCTGTCTAAAGTCATGCAGGGAACAAAGATGCGCCAGCCGCTGGAAACTGAATACGCCCGAGGCATGGGCGGCCTGGTTCGCCGCGTTGCCAACTACCAGAACGTAACCAACGCGCTAGGCTACTCGTTCCGCTATTACGCCAGCCAGATGGACGCATCGGAAAAGCTGCGCCTGCTTGCCGTTAACGGTGTAGAGCCTTCGGTGGAAAACGTGCGTAACGGAAGCTATCCGTTCACAACGGACGTTTATATGGTGACCATCGGCAATCCTTCTGCCAATACCCAAAAGCTGATTGACTGGTTCTTAAGCCCGCAGGGGCAGAAGCTGGTGGAAGACGTGGGGTATGTGGCGATAGGGGAAGGGAAGTAGCCATCGGGATAGCAGCCTGATGACATTTGGCGGGATGAACCAGACAGGGCTCATTCCGCCAAGTTTATGGAACGATCCTGAGAATGGTCTATTCCTTTGATTTATGACTTCTCTTCACGGCAAATCCATACCCATCCTTCGTGATGAAAGAAAAAAGCGATTCCTTTGCCGCGACAAATAAGCAGGCTGTTATCTCTGATCTCGCCTAGCGCGATCGGCGATAGCGTTATTATACCTTCGCGGCCTATATAGGTTCCGGATACGATCCGCTCTTCGGACAGCAGGTCATTGAAGGCTTCGAGCGCGTTGTTTTGAACCAGAGTGCACTTTTCATTGAGGTGTTTCTCAAGCTCTTGCAGCTTATCGTACAGCTTTTCTTTTTTCCCATTAGCCAGAATCAGCCAGCGCTCTCGGCGGTTCTTGGCGATAAAAGTTTGAATGAAATAGGTTAAGTCATCCATGGAAAAGCTGCCGTTGCGATTGATTGTTGATGAGGTTCATTATCTGCTCGCTTTCTAGACAAGAAAAGCTTTCCTAGCCGTGGAAAGACGCATCTTCGAGGTTTTCTTTTAACCAGCGGTTCAGCGACGTTCTATCCACATTGAGCCGCTTAGCCAGACGGCTTTTATTGTTCTGCTCTGCGGCCAGCAGCTGATGTAGCATCCGTAGCCTGATGGTTTTGAAATCTCCCTTAAGTATCTGGCAGCGAGGGCAGGAGGATGGATCCGGCGCAGCTGCGGGTTCTAAATCATCAAGCAGCAGTTTGGCTTCTGCATATGTCGCCGGGCGAGAGTGAATAGAAAGCGCTAGGCGTTCAATGATATTGCTAAGCTGGCGCACGTTGCCAGGCCACGAATAGCTCTGTAGCCTCTTCCATAGTTCAGACGTTAGCGTCATATCAGGCAGCTGGTAGCGTCGGCAGCATTCACTTAGCAGGTGTAGGCCAATAGTTCGGATGTCTTCCGGCCTTTCACGCAGCGGCATCGTCGTCGCTTTAAGGACATTGAGGCGATAGTATAAATCTTCTCTGAACTCACCCTTTTCTATCAGCCGTGGGAGCTTCTTGTTGGTAGCCGCGATAATGCGGATATCAATAGGGATGACCCGGTCAGACCCCAGTCGCATGATCTGTCGCTCCTGTAAAACGCGCAATAGGCGCGACTGAAGCGGCTTGTCGAGCTCACCGATCTCATCAAGAAACAGCGTGCCCTGATGCGCCAGCTCGAACAGCCCCGTTTTTCCTTTTGTGGATGCGCCAGTAAACGCACCGGCGACGTAGCCAAACAGCTCACTTTCCAGAATTTGTGGCGCAACTGCGCCGCAGTTGATTGCGACAAAGGGGCCACTCGCTCGTCGACTGGCATTGTGTAGGCTTTGCGCCAGCAGCTCTTTACCGGTGCCGCTTTCTCCACTGATCAAAATAGTGGCGTCGGTCAGCGCATAGGTGCGCATAATATCCAGTCGCCGTTTCATCTCAGAATTTTCGGTGATGATGTCGCTGAAGTGGTAACGGGCATTCAGGCCGCGCTGTGCGAGTTCTTGACGCCGTACTTGATATTCTGTATCCCGCAGGCTGGAAACGGTCTGTACAGTCAGAACTGCGCGGATTAATCTTCCATCAGCAATAACCGGATACTGATTTAACACCAGTACGCCTCGATCGCTATCGACAACCTGAGTCAGTACGGATTTTCCTCGCCGCAGTGAAGGCCAGTCAGGATGAATGGGAGGATTAAGCTGCGTGAGTGAGAGTGCCGTAGCGCGCTTTTCACCGCTATCTGCTTCAGCGAGCTCAGTCAAGCCAAACAGAGTGCGGGCGCAGTGGTTAGCGTGTAGAACATGACCTCGTTCATCAATGGAAATAACGCCCTTATCAAACTTGTTTAGGATGAGCTGTAGGTGATCGCGTTCTAGCGCCTGCTGCTTGAAGACCTGATAGAGAGTTTGAGCCTCTTCCAGAGCCTGACGTACGGAGTCGACTCCCGAGTTTAAAAGGCGAAACTGAGTTCCCAGTGGGGAAAAGTAGTCCTGACAGGCCGTATCGCCAACAATCCATTCCAGCCGCTGGGCTGCTAGCCTTTGCTGCATAGCGGCGATTTCCCGCTCGTCGTTACTGGTTAATAGAAAGGATTCGTGTTCTATCCCCAGCAGTACAGCAGCTTGACAGCAGCCTTCTACCACACTGCGAAAGCCGACAATACCGATACGAACCTTCTGTCCAATAAATGGTGCAAGCGCATTGAGTACGTCATAGCCTGACGTTTTTATCTCGACAACAGGCAGTTGGCTATGCTGTCGCAGCAGGTCAGCACATCCCCCTCGGCTAATGAGCACGCGATATCCGCAGGACTCTATGGCGGGCAGTTCATCAATCACGCGATTTAGGTCGGTCAGATGCAGCGTGATGGGCAGAGAAAGCTGAGGAAGCAGGCTTTCTGCCGCATCTATCAGGGCGGAATAGGGCGCAATCAGACAGAGGGGCGTGGTTTCAGGTGAGGGGATGTTCATAGCCGTGATGACCTGCAAGTCGGGAAAGCCGCTGTTGTCATATTACCTTCCTCTCTGTGGAAGGGGAGGGCGCTGTTACATAATCGTGACACAGCGGGAATAAATTCAGCGCTCCACAGGGGCGGAGCGCTGAAATAGTGCTGTAGTGTCGCTAACCCGAAGCCCTGACTGCCGCCCGTAGTCCGTTGCGTTTGGCTACCCAGACAGTCAAAAAGGGCACCAGCAGTGCAGTGACGATGGTTGACGCCGCGACCTGTGCGGCAGCGCTGCTGGCAACCTCTGTTAGGCTAGGGTCAATCAGCGCAATGGCTGCAGGGGTAGCAACGGCATTACCTGCGGTTGAAGAAACGGCAGCTCCTGCGACACCTGAACCGCCAGCCATTTTGTCCGCCGCGATATTAAACACACCACCGATGGTGACGGTCATAAATCCTAAGAGAATACCGGAGAAACCAGCCGTAATCAGGCGAGCGAAGTCGATACCATAGCCTAAGCCAAAGGCAAAGAAGGGGATAAGCATCGCCCCGCCCTTCTTCAAAAACGACCGCATTTCTTCATCCAGATTGCCCAGAACCATACCGATGACAATAGGAATGATGACCGCCAATAGATCCATAAAGGGGATGGTTACCAGCCCTGCACTGCCCAGCGCAAGCATCGTTAAAAACGGGCCGTCATTGATAGAGATGACAGCAATGGCACCGCCGTCAGTGTCATCGCCGTATTCGCCTACCAATGCGGCGTACAGACCGCTGTTTGAGTTGGTCATGGCGGCGATGATCGCCAGTGCGGAGAGTCCAAATAGCCCGTCTGCTCCGCAAAATTTACCGACAAGGAGGCCGACAATAACGCCGCTGGCAAATTTAGCGGTAGTAATAGCGGCCCCTTTTTTCAGCGCTTTTGGTGCCGCTTTGAATTGAATATCAGCACCCATGCAGACCAGAAAAACGCCGAGTATCGCCATGGCTCCGTGAGAAATAGACGTGACAAACCCACCGATTTCCAACGCGCCGGGCGCGAAGGTTTTGAAGAGGGCGCCAATGATAAGGGGAATAACCATCATTCCACCGGGAAAACGCTCTAAAGCCTGTTTAATTTTCATCGTTAGCTTCCAGAAGAGCGGGTGATAGCGATATGTACCACCCGAAATGGGTGGCAATTAGAAAGTCGGGGCGATTTTATAAATAGAAAATTCTACGTGCCCCAGATCTTCAGACTTGGTTGTTTTGCCGTTAGCGACGCGTACCACTTCCTGATAGATTTCTTCACCCATCTGGGAGATCGAGGCCTCGCCGGTCATGATAGACGACACATCAATGTCGATGTTGTCTTTCATCCGGTCAAACGTCGCTTTATTACCGGTGATTTTAATGACCGGAGCAATCGGATTACCGCTTGGCGTTCCGCGACCGGTAGTGAAAATAATCACCTGCGCGCCGCCAGCCACCATGCCGGACATTGACTCAATATCCTGTCCTGGAGTATCCATGACCCACAGCCCCGCGCGGGTTGGCGTATCGGCGTACTGAAGCACGCCCTGCAGCGGCGCGTGACCGGCCTTGTGAATACAGCCTAGTGACTTTTCTTCAATGGTTGTCAGGCCGCCCTCAATGTTGCCCGGCGTCGGCTGGCCGCCGCGAATGTCTTCACCCAGCGTCTTGGCGCGGGCTTCGCAGGCCACAACCAGATCGATAAGCTGCTGGCCGACTTCCGGCGTGACGGCGCGCCGCGCGATGACGTGTTCCGCGCCGATAAATTCTGTGGTTTCCGACAGGATAGAGCTGCCGCCGTTGGCAATTAGCATATCGGACGCGACGCCGCAGGCCGGGTTAGACGCCAGGCCGGACGTGGTGTCGGAGCCGCCGCACTCCATCGCCAGAATCAGTTTGCTGACGGGAGTCACTTCCGGTTTTTGCTGAGACAGCATCTGGGCATACTCGCGCGCCAGCGAGATGCCTTTGGCCTGGCAGTTGAGCGTGCCGCCCTCGTGCTGGATAACGATGCAGCTGGTCGGCTTGCCAATTTTTTCAATTTCTTTGGCAATGTGGGTAGGCTCTGCGCCCTCACAGCCCAGACCGACAACGACAATTGCGCCCACGTTAGGGTTTTTGGCGACGTTAATCAGCGTCTTTTCTGTCAGGCGGGCATCGCTGCCGATCTGGCAGCAGCCGAAGTTGTTGTTCACCCAGGTAGAGCCTTTGACCTGACGGGAAATGTCCTGCGCGACTTTGTTGGAGCAGACGCTGGTAGGAAGGATTAATACATAGTTACGAATGCCTACGCTGCCGTCCGGGCGGCGGTAGCCGGGAAAAGTATCGTTGCTCATAAAGGTTCCTTAAGGTTTTTATTAATGTTTTTTTATCGTTATTAACGGCTATTGGTTCCAGTCGCCGCGACCGCGTTCGCTTTCCACGTTGTGGACGTGAACATGTTCGCCGAGTTCAATAGCCTGTGTAGCGCGACCAATGGATTCACCGTACTTGTACACTTCGTCGTGTCGCGCCATGGCGCGGATAGCAAACTTATGCCCTGCGGGGATAGCGTTACGCAGCGTGACTTCTTTCGCCTCCGAACCGATAAACATCGAGGCCTTATCGCCAGCTGCCAGCGGCATGATGGCCGTAGCCACGCAGTCCTGAGAGTGAATGACAACCGCATTTTTTTTCATGTATTAATCCTTATTGGTGAGTGAGTCACTCAATGAGGTATCAATAATCGTGCCATTTATTATTGGATTGATTTATAGGTGTTTTTTCTTTTTACCAAGAGATGGGAAGGCAGAAGTGAGGCGTAATGCTGTAGGAGGTGAGGTAAATTACCTCACCTTATTCATAGTAGAAAAGAGCATGTATTCCAGTAAGTGAAAGGCTAGTTAAATACTCCCGACAGGACGGTGTTTACAACCGCTGTCGCCACGGCCACCAGCACCAGATCGTCCCCTGCGATATACCACTCATATCCCGGATAGTGAGGCAGTGAGTTAAGCATACTAACGGGAACGACTTTTTTAGCGATGCCCGGAGGCAGCGGCTTGCCGCGCACCAGGTTTTTGGTAATGCCGGGCGGGAGCGTCGAATATCCCGTCAGGCCATGGGTGACGGCCAGCCCTCTGGCCTGATCGAAGGTAATGGTAACGCTCAGCAAATTGCTGTCGTGGCCGCTGCCTTTATTGTTTTTCTTGTCTTTCCCATGGGACTTTTGGTTGCTGTTTTGATGGCTTTTTCCGTTGGATTTATCGCTGTCAGCGTGAGTGAAAGCACTAGTGAGTGCAAAGGGCAGCAGGAGCAGAAGAGTAAGCATTGTTTTTTTCATAGCGGATTTGCTCTCTGTGAGTAGAACGTATCTTTTTAGTGTAGTTGATGGATATGCATTTTTCGGCAAAGGACTGAGTGAAAAGACGTGCCAAGGTGAGTAAACTGCGGATCGTTAGCCAGCAGCCTTTAATGAGCAAATCATAATGAATATAAAAGGCGATAGGCCCTTTCTGCTGCTCCTGACTCTGTGCTTGCTTATGCTGAACGGCTGCGTACCGAGAACCATATATCCGCGTGGAGAAACTTCCGGTGTGGTGGTTGACGCGATGACGTTCAAGCCAATCGGTGGCGCTTTAGTAGCGATAGATGCTTACAAACCGGGGTCAGCCGTAACTGACGAAAACGGTGCTTTTCATATTTCCGAGATCAAAGACTGGGAGATGGTTTTCTTTATGGCAGGGCGGGCGCCCTATGATTCACAACAGCATAACGAGGTTACCGTATCGGCGCCGGGGTATAAAATGCGTCGCTGGACGGGGGAATACTCCACTCGTTTCACTTTTCCCATTCAGCTATTGCCTGAATCAAGCGAGCTTCAATATCAACTGAATATCGAGGCGCGGCGAAGCATGAATCACGGAGATGCCCCTCCGCGCCCGCCGGGGCAGGAGACGTTTGTTATCAAACCTCCGGTTGCGCCGCCGACAGCAGCCACTGAATAAACGCTTCGCCTTTCGGGCTTTGGCGCTCCGGCAGCGTGGCGACATAGTAGCGCTGGGCGCAAAGTAGCTCCATGTCCGGGAACGGAGCGATCAGTTCGCCTTTGGCGATGCGTTTTTCCACCAGCTTCTTGCGCCCCATGGCGACGCCGACGTGACTGATGGCGGCGATAATCGCCAGATCGGAGCGGTCAAAGCCGATGCTGTGTTGATGAGGATCGATCGGAATGGAAAAGTGCCTGGCCCATGAGTTCCACTCGTGCGTGTCGGAGTCATAGCTCCACGCCTGGCGGTCGTGCAGGAGCGTGCAGCGCTGGAGGCCGACGGGATTGCCCGCCAGATTGAAGCGCTCGGCGTATTCCGGGCTACAGACGGGGACGATCGACTCATCCATCAGGTGGCGGCAAACCAGCCTTTCCGGCGTCTTGTCGTCGAAGTAGATTGCAAGATCGATACCGTATCCCTGAAAGTTGACGTTTTCGTTGCCGGTCAGCACGTTTAGGCTGATGGCCGGATGCTGCTGGCTAAACTGCGCCAGCTTGGGCACCAGCCAGCACTGCGCGATCGAGGGGCGAGAGTACACCGTCAGGCAGCCTGATAGCTCTCGGCTCTTTATCTCCAAGATCTCTTGATTAAGCGACTCCAGAGACGACTTCAGCGACCAGTAAACCCGCTGGCCTTCCGACGTAAGCTCGATGCGGCGGTGGAAGCGGCGGAAAAGCTTAAATCCCAGCTCTTCCTCCAGCCCGTTGATGCGGTGGCTGACGGCGCTGGGAGTCAGAGCCAGCTCGTCCGCCGCCAGCGCGAACGAGCCGTGGCGCGCCGTGGCTTCAAAGGTGTGCAGTTTTGACAGCTGGTGGCTGCTTAGGCGCTTGCCGCCGACAAGGTAGTGGTCTTCGGTGTACACGGCGTTTTCCCCTGCGATAAAGCGAACCTGATTTCGCTAAAGATTACTCCTAAAACTAGTTATTTGTGTGAAATCAAATGATGCAATCATCCCATTTTCTCGACTATATGATGGATATCACCCATTTGAATTAATCTGGCTCATGTGAAAGGCCGTTTTTATCATTTGTCAGCACCAGTACTTTTTTTATCCAATATGACTCGAAAGATTAGCTGTTAAACGGTTCCTGACTGCAGCAGGACACTGCCTCATTGACTCAGGAGAAAAATGTCATGATCGATATCTTGATTAAGAACGTCATGGTCGTTGACGGCACCGGCGCACCCGCCTATCGGGGAAGCGTTGGGGTGTCCGGCGATAAGATAGTCAGCGTTAGCGGTACGGAAGCGGCGAAAAAGGTGATTGAGGGCGAAGGGCTTTACGTCAGCCCCGGCTTTATCGATGCCCACTCCCACGGCGACCTCATTTTAGGCGACGAGTGCGCCCGGCTGTGTAAAACCTCTCAGGGCGTGACGACCGAGATCGGCGGCCAGTGTGGGCTATCGGCCGCACCGGTAGTACCGACGCATCTGGAGCTGGTTCAGGGGCAGCTGTCAGTCGGTGCGCTGAAGTTCCCCGACGACATGCCAAACTGGACGAGCTACTCGCGCTATCTGGAGTATGCCGACGCGGCGCCTAAAACCGCGAATATCAAAAGCTACGTCGGACACAGTACTCTGCGCATAGCCGTTATGGGGTTTGATAACCGCGAGCCGACTGCACAAGAGATGGACACCATGAAAAGCCTGCTGAAAGAGGCCATGGAAAACGGCGCAGCGGGCTTTTCTACCGGGTTGATTTACACGCCCTGCTGCTATGCCACTACCGAAGAAATCGTTGAGTTAGCGAAGGTGATTAAGCCGTACGGCGGCATTTATGCTTCCCACATGAGAAACGAGTCCTACGATAGTGTTAAAGCGGTAGAAGAGACCATTGAAATCGGCCGTCGAGCGGGGGTGCCGGTGTTCATCTCTCACCACAAAATTTTGGGCAAGGCTAACTGGGGCATGCAAAAGCAGACGCTGGCGGTGATTCAGAGGGCGATTGATGAAGGTGTTCAGGTCACCTGCGATCAGTATCCCTATCCGAGAAATATGACCCACCTGAACGCCTGCATACCGCCCTGGCACTTTACCGAAGGCGTGGCGAAGATGGCTGAACGCCTTGAAGACCCGGCAATGCGCGCCAAAATCCGTCAGGAAATGGAAGATCCCGCGTCCGAATACGACAACTACTACATCAATGCAGGCGGCTGGGAAGGCGTGTTCGTTTCCTCATCGCCGAATACGCCCGGCGTAGTGGGTAAAACCGTAGCGGAATATGCGGCACAGCTGGGGCAAGACCCGTTCGAGACGTTTTTCGACATCATGGTGGAGAACAAGGGCGTCAGCAGCGCGGTGTACAGCAGCATGTGCGATGAAGACGTGTTTGAGATCGCCCAGTTTCCCCACACAGTGATCGGCAGCGATGGCCTGACCCGCGCGCTGGACGAAAAGGGGCACCCCCGAGCCTACGGCACCTGCCCACGCGCCATTTGCTATTACCACAAAGAGAATCACGTCATGACGCTGGAAGAGGTTGTTCGCAAGATGACCTCCATGCCGGCTGCGCGTCTGGGAATGCCGACAAAAGGCGTTATTAGAGAGGGTTACGACGCGGATCTGGTGGTATTCAACTATGAAAACCTGCACGACAGGGCGACTTACACCTGCTCTAACGAGCTGACCGACGGTATTGAGTACGTCATCGTCAACGGCGGGATTGTCTACCACGACAAAAAGCTGACGGGCATCAATACGGGTAGGGTTCTAAGGCACTTTTCAAACGTCGCGTAATAACAATAAAAACGATAAACGGAGGTTTCAATGAGTGTTTTAGCTGCCTTTTTGGCCGTCATGGTTGTCCTGCTGCTGATGCTTATTAAGTTTAAGGTCAGCCCGGCGATTGGCCTGTTTGTTTCCGCCATCATGATGGCGGTGCTGTGCGGTATTCCAACCGGAGAACTGCTTGGCTATCTGGGAACCGGTTTTGGCAACACTATGGCCAGTTTGGGGCTGGTGATCCTCTTCGGCGGCATTTTTGGTGAGATGCTGGCGTCTTCGGGCGCAACAGAAGAGATGGCCAAAGGGCTGCTGCGCAAATTTGGTCAGAAAAACGACCTGTTGGCGCTAAACCTAGCGGGCTTTATCGTCGCTATCCCGGTGTATTTCGCTTCTGGCTATATCATGCTGTCGCCGCTGATTAACTCGCTAAGAAAGCTGACCAACAAGAAGAAGAGTGCTTACGCCGCATCGCTGTTCGTCGGCCTGCTGTTGACCCACTGCGTGGTGGCTCCGACGCCTGGCCCAGTGGCTGTCGCCACGCAAATCGGCGCCGACCTTGGCTGGTTTATTGCCTACGGGCTGATTGTTGCGCTACCGGCCAGCCTGCTGTGCGGTTGGCAGTATGGGAACTTCATTAACTCACGGCTGACGGCGGAAGAAAAAGCGGCCTATCGTCAGGAAGTCTCTGAGCTGATGAACAACAGCGACCTGCTGGCGCCTGACCCAGAAAAACCGTCCGCCATGACGGCGTTCGGACTGATTCTGTTCCCTATCGCGCTGATTATCGCAGGCTCTATTGCAACCTGGCTGCTGCCGAAAGACAGCCTGATCTACACCGTGCTGACCTTCTGCGGCAACAACAACATCGCGCTGTTTCTGGCGCTAATCCTGTCGGCCATCGTGCTGAGAAAGTACATCGTTAAAAACACCAACTCCAGCATCATGAAGTTTGTTGACGTGGCCTCCGACCGCTTGGGCAACATCCTGATGGTGATCGGTACTGGCGGCTGCTTTGGTCTGATTCTGCAAAAGAGCGGTTTGGGCAACGCGCTGGTGGAGCTGCTTTCAAGCTGGAATATGCCCATCGTACTGCTGGCGTTCCTGCTGGCGATGATTATTCGCGCGGCGGTAGGGTCAGCGACGGTAGCGATGTTGACAGTGGTGTCAATCGTTGGGCCTGCGGCGGTTTCTATGGGCTATTCACCCGTGATTGTTGGTCTGGCTATCTGCTGCGGCACGGTCGGGATGACGCTGCCAACCGACGCCGCCTTCTGGCTTCCGGCCAAGTATAACCAGCTGGAAGTAAAGGAAGCCTTTACGGCCACCACTTACAGCACGACGCTAGCCAGTATTGTGGCGTTTACCGTCGTCTTGATACTGCAGGCGTTCTCCGGGATTCTTCCGGGCATGTTTTAGCGTGAGCTATTTGGAAAGATACACTGGTTTCGAGGTAAATAATGATCGCAGGAAAAACGCTGCAAGCGTGGAATGACGAGTTTCCCATCACCAGGGAGCTTATGGCGCTGAAAGAAACGTTTTGGCTAAACGATAGGTTAGGGGAGTGCGAAGAGGTCCTTCGGCGCTCGGCCGTGACGATGGAAGATATGTTGGATGCATCTCGCCGACTGGTGCGGTTTGCGCCCTATCTTGAACGGGTTTTCCCCGAAACCGGCGAGCACGGTGGCATCATTGAATCTCCCATCGTTGAGCTCACTGAAATGACTCGCTATCTGGCAAAAGAGACGGGGCAAGACGTGCAGGGGGCGCTGCTTCTCAAATGCGATAGCCATCTGCCGATTTCCGGTTCCATCAAGGCCAGAGGGGGTATTTATGAGGTGCTCAAACTGGCAGAGGACATTGCTCTGGAGAGCGGCAGGCTCTCTTTAGACGACAGCTACGCCCGACTGGCGGACGACGAGTTCAAGAGCCTGTTTGAACAGTATTCAATCGCAGTAGGCTCAACGGGCAACCTGGGACTTTCTATCGGCATTATGGGCGCAAAGCTAGGCTTTAAAACCACCGTTCACATGTCGGCTGACGCCAAGCTGTGGAAGAAGAGTATGCTCAGAAGTAAGGGCGTTACGGTCAAAGAGTACGCAGACGACTACAGCAAGGCCGTTGAAGCGGGGCGTAAAGAGGCACAGGGCGATCCGATGTGTCACTTTGTCGACGATGAAAACTCGCTGTCTTTGTTTCTTGGCTATACGGTGGCTGCGCTGAGGCTGAAGAAGCAGTTTGATGCGCGCGGCGTCACGGTAGATAAGGAACATCCGCTGTTTGTTTATCTTCCCTGCGGCGTCGGCGGTGGCCCAGGCGGTGTGCTGTTCGGCCTGAAGGCGGTTTTTGGCGAACACGCCCACTGCTTCTTTGCCGAACCGACCCACTCCCCCTGCATGCTGCTGGGGCTGGCGACCGGCTATCACGACAAAGTATGCGTTCAGGACTTCGGCATCGACAACAAAACTGACGCCGACGGTCTGGCCGTTGGCCGAGCGTCAAGCTTTGTCGGTAAAACGATAGAGAACCTGATTAGCGGCTCTTATACCCTGACCGATGAGAGCATGTACCGCTACCTTGCCGCGCTGGTCGATCTGGAAAACATCGAGTTGGAACCGAGCGCCCTAGCTGGATTCCGTGGCGTCTCCCTGCTGGAAAGCAGTGAGAACGGTAAGCGCTATGCAGCGACACACGGAATTGCGTCAATGGAAAACGCCACCCATCTGGTATGGGCCACCGGTGGCAACATGGTGCCGGTGGAGGTCAGGGAGGAGTACTACCGCAAGGGGAAGGGGCTGCTTTTAGCGGATGAGATGGGGAGTTGATCGAGCTTCGCAGGATTATTAACGTCGGCGCCGTAAGGCGTCGACGTTTTCTAATGAAATAAATTGTGTCTTCTCTCTTTTGTTCATAAAATAATTTTGTTCATGATTCATGAACGAATATAAGGTGTGAACAAATGAAAGAAGAGTCACTGCTGCTTAATGCCGTAGAAAACTTGCCAAAGGGGTTCCAGCTACACTATGAGCTTGGCTCCGGCTATTGCGCGCACGACGCATGGGGAAAGCTTGTCGCTCCAAACGGTGAGGCAGTGGCTTTCGCACTGGAAGTAAAGCGCGTTCACCGTAAAGAGTCTCTGATGGCGGCTAGTGAGCAGATGTCCCATATTTCAACCGATCTTCCGACGTTACTTGTGTGTAACTCACTGACGCCCGCGCTGGCGGAATATTGCGCCGTCCACCAGATTAATTTTATCGATACCGCGGGAAATGCCCGAATTCAGACGCCGGGGCTGTACCTGTTGGTTGAGGGCAAACGTGAAAGTAAACCCGTTGCGACAAGCAGCCGCTTTGCCGAAGGGGTGATGAAACTCCTCTTTGTACTGCTATCCCATCCTGAAACCCTAAACGATACCTATCGTGATTTAGCCGAGAAGGCCAGCATTTCTTTAGGCATGGTCAACAAGGCTTTCACCTATCTTGCGGCGCAGCGCTATTTTCGCAAATCGGAGGGTGGACGGCGCTTGATGAACGAGGAAGAATTGCTCGCGCAGTGGTTGAGGGACTATGCCGCCGCTTTGCGTCCGAAGCTGAATTTTCTTCCGTTGGGTGCGCCGACGTCGTGGGATGAAATAACGCCTGCGTCTGGAGAGCATTGGAGCAGCGAGATAGCCGCCGCAGAGCTAAGTGAAGGATACCTGATACCCGAACGCGGAGTGATCTTTACGCCTTATCCTTTATTACAGAGGCGAAAGGAATTGGGACTAAAACCTGTTTCAGATGGAAAACTCCAACTGGTTACCTGTTTTTGGGGCCGGCTGGTGATTAACCATAAAGCCCGCGCGATGCTGTGCGTAGCGGAGCTGCTGGCCGGCGGAGACGCCCGAAACAGGGAAGCGGCGAGGATAATCAATGATAAATATCTCCACCTTAAGGAATCCGCTCTCTTCGGCTATTGAAGAACTGTTGGGTCTGATAAAGCGGATTTGCGCTGCGCAGAATATCTCTTTCTTTATTGCGGGCGCGACGGCGCGTGAAATTTTGCTTCACCATGTACATGCTAGAAGCGCGGGCGTCGTACTCGCGATGTTGATATCGCCGTTGTTGTCGATGGCTGGAAACGGTTCGATGAGTTGAAACATGCTTTCCTTGTGGAGGGGGCGCTGGCCGTTCGGGATAATGTCCACCGTATCATAGCGGCTGGGACAGAATTGGATATCATTCCTTTTGGCGCTCTTGCTGAGGGTAATCAAATTCGGTGGCCGCCGGACCATGAAGTTATTATGTCCATAGACGGCTTTGATGAGGCGTTTGGGCATACCGTGCAGGTGCGGTTGAATAGTGGAGAAACGCTGCCGTTTTGCTCCCTGCCGGGGCTCGCTTTGTTAAAGCTGTTTGCCTGGCGAGATCGTGGGCGCGGTAACGCCAAGGACGCCGTCGATTTCTACAAGATCGCTCGCGAATACGGCGCTATCGAAAACGACAGAATTTACGAATCTCCCGTTGAAGGCGAACGGCTGGGCTGGGATCCGGTGCGAATGGGGGCGACACTGCTAGGCTACGATGTCGCGACTATGAGCCAGGAGGGCTCTTTTGCGGAGTTAATGTCCCTTGATAAAGAACGCCTGACGGATGCCGTCGTACGGCAGTCTGTTACGGATAATTCGGCAGAAATCGAACGAGTCATGAATGCTTTCTGGTCGGGCGTTGTAGATCGCAGTTAAGGAAAACGGCCCCAATCGGGGCCGTTGTCGTATATTACCGCCGTCAAGCTTAAATCGGCTTAGTCTGCGCTTCCGCCGCGGCCAGCGCTGCCATATTGACGATGCGGCGCACGGAGGCGACCGGCGTCAGAATGTGAACTGGCTTTGAAATCCCCATCAGCACTGGGCCGACGGTGACGCCTTCGGACGAGGAGACGCGCAGCAGGTTGTAGCTGATACGGGCAGATTCCATGTTTGGCATGATAAGCACGTTGGCCGCGCCTTTCAGCGGGCTGTCCGGCATCAGGTCGCTGCGGATGGCTTCTACCAGAGCAGCATCGCCGTGCATTTCACCGTCGATTTCCAGCTCTGGCGCTCGGGCTTTTACCAGTTCCAGCACGCGGCGCATTTTCACTGCGCTTGGGCTGTCAGAGGTGCCGAAGCTGGAGTGAGACAGCAGCGCCACTTTTGGCTCAATGCCGAAGCGATGCACGGTTTCTGCCGCCATTAGCGTAATGTCGCACAGCTGTTCTGGCGTTGGGTCATCGTTAACATAGGTGTCGGCAATGAAGGTGTTGCCGCTGGGCAGCAGCAGCGCGTTCATCGCACCGGCGGTTGAGGTGCCGTCGCGATAGCCGAACATCGTTTGAATAACGTCATAGTGGTCGTGATAGTTGCCGATAACGCCACAGATAAGCCCGTCAGCCTCGCCGCGCTTGACCATCAGCGCGCCGATAAGGGTCGGGTCGCTGATAATGCGGCGGCGTGCCGCCTCGCGGGAAACGCCTTTGCGCTTCATCATGTGGTGGTATTCGCTCCAGTACTCGTTAAAACGAGGGTCGGACTCGTTGTTGACCACTTCGATGTCTTTGCCGATCTGAAGCTGTAGGCCAAGCTTTTTCAAGCGCATTTCAATTACGCTGGGGCGACCGATCAGGATCGGGAAGGCCAGATGTTGAGAAACCACTTCCTGAGTTGCGTGCAGCACTCGCTCTTCTTCACCCTCGGCGAACACGATGCGCTTAAGAGTCGACTTGGCCTGAGAGAAGACGGGCTTCATAAACAGGTTGGTCTTGTAGATGAACTGAGTCAGGTGCTCAACGTAGGCGCCGAAGTCGTTAATCGGGCGAGTCGCAACGCCGGAATCCATCGCCGCCTTAGCAACGGCAGGTGCGATCTTGACGATAAGACGCGGGTCGAACGGTTTCGGGATCAGGTATTCAGGGCCAAAAGAGAGCTCCTGATCGCCATAGGCAGAAGAGACCACGTCGCTCTGCTCAGCTAAGGCTAAATCAGCAATGGCGCGTACGGCAGCCAGTTTCATCTCTTCGTTGATGACGGTCGCACCGACGTCCAGCGCGCCGCGGAACAGGAACGGGAAGCACAGCACGTTGTTAACCTGATTCGGATAGTCCGAACGGCCAGTGCAGACGATAGCGTCCGGGCGAACCTCTTTTGCCAGCGGTGGCAGAATTTCCGGCTCAGGGTTAGCCAGCGCTAGGATTAGCGGGCTGTCGGCCATGGTTTTCACCATCTCCTGCGTCAGGACGCGAGGACCAGAGCAGCCGAGGAAGATATCGCTGCCGCCAACGGCTTCGCCCAACGAGCGCTTGCCACTGTCGACTACGGCGTACAGAGCCTTATTTTCTTCCATGTTTTCATCGCGGCCCTGATAGATAACGCCGCGGGAATCGCACACGGTGATGTGCTCTTTTTTCATTCCGAGGGCAACCAGCAGGTTTAGGCAGGCGATCGCCGCCGCACCCGCGCCGGAAACCACCAGCTTGACGTCTTCAATGTTTTTCTTCACTACGCGCAGGCCGTTCAGAACGGCGGCGGCACAGATAATGGCAGTGCCGTGCTGGTCGTCGTGGAAGACCGGAATGCTCATGCGCTTGCGCAGCTCTTTTTCGATGTAGAAGCACTCGGGCGCCTTGATGTCTTCAAGGTTAATACCGCCGAAAGTGGGCTCCAGAGACGCAATAATGTCGATCAGCTTGTCCGGATCGGTTTCGTCGACTTCAATATCGAACACGTCGATACCGGCGAATTTTTTAAACAGAACGCCTTTCCCTTCCATCACCGGCTTGCCGGCGAGGGCGCCGATATTGCCCAGGCCCAGCACGGCTGTACCGTTAGAAATAACGGCGACAAGATTGCCGCGGGCGGTGTACTTGTAGGAAGCCAGTGGATCTTCCGCGATTTCCAGGCAGGGAGCCGCAACGCCGGGAGAGTACGCTAGCGCTAGATCGCGCTGCGTTGCCAGAGGCTTGGTGGGTACAATTTTGATTTTCCCCGGAACCGGGAACTGGTGAAAATCAAGCGCGCTTTGTTTTAACTGTTCGTCCATCGCTATGTCCTTTTTGGATACGGAAACGCCGTAGGCAGCCCCTTGCAGTGGCTGGGGATCTCGTTAACTGAGGATACCTTGAGGAAGGGTCGTATAACGGATTGTTATTACGCTTTTTTTACGACTGTCACCAAAATAACGCACAGTTGGATGACAATATTAACATCAATTTAATATTTGATGATGCAATCTGGGTCACGTTATCTCAGCTATTGTTGCGATAGAAAAAAGCGCAGAACAAACAGCGTGTTCACTCAATACTCACAAGTTCATTAGGCACTCGGTTTCTTGCGGCGGATGTGAAGAAAAAATAAGCGCGTTTAGCCGACGAAAATCGCGCTATGAACTATGCTTAAAAGAGTTCTCAGGCATCAGTCTGCGCCGAAAAGGCGCCGTTAATGAAGGGTGAGTGGATATGAGCGCAAAGTTTGAAATTTTTCTGGGTAAAAACGATGAGTTTTATTTTCGCCTGAAGGCGGGTAACGGGCAGATTATCCTTGGCAGCGAAGGCTATACCACCAAGGCCAATTGCCAGAACGGCATCAAGTCGGTAAAAAACCACTCGCAGGATCTAAAACACTTCGAGAAAAAATCGACAGCGAACGGGAAATTCTCATTCAACCTGAAGGCGGTCAACGGTCAGGTGATTGGCACCAGCCAAACCTACACAACAGAACAGGCAAGAGACGCAGGCGTTCAGTCCGTGAGCCATAATGCGCCGGACGCAGCCGTTCACGACTTGACCTTGCAGGCCTAGACCCAACGTCAAGACCGGTTTTTTACACCCTGTAGTGCTTCGTCCGTTACTCCCTGACATGGTTAGCGGACCTTTTTCTTCCTATTGCGCTCTGTCGTTAGCGTCGGCGGAGCGCCTATTCCACGTTTCTTTTGACAGCCGATACAGGCAGTGCCTAAGCAGCGGGCTGTCGGTAGGCAGCATGGGGTGATCGAAGTCTTCCTGTGGCGAATGCTGCATGCCAAGTCTTTCCATCAACGCGCGCGAGCGGTGATTATTTAGCGTGGTAAACGCGACGATCTCCGAAAGTGCAAGCGCCTTGAAGCCTACATGCAGTGCGCCTTTTGCCGCTTCAAACGCGTAGCCCTTTCCCCAGGCGCTATAGGCTAGCCGCCAGCCAATTTCTACGCAGGGAGAAAACGGCAGTGCCGCGGAAGGCACATTAAGCCCGACGCAGCCGATAAAGCGCTCGCAGTCTAGACGCTCTACCGCCCAAAACCCCCAGCCGCGTTCGGTAATACCCGATTCACAGCGGTCGGCAAAGGCATCGCTGGCTGTGCGATCTAGCGTAGCGGGGAAACAGGCCATGACGCGGGGATCGGCCAGCATGGCAGCCAGCGGCTCCCGATCGGAAGGTTTCCACTGGCGTAACCGAAGGCGTTCGGTCATGACTTCTTGCTGTGCGGTCATTGCTCATGTCTCGTTTTTGAATAGCGCTATGGCAGCACTATGGCAGCATAGTAAAGGCTTTTTCCAAGCCTTCATCGTTCTGTCGTTTTTCCGTTGGCGGCCTTTCTTCTTCGACGTTGGGCTGAGGCGCGTCTTCTGGTGGTTCAGCGGTGTTGTCATCCTGAGGAACAGCCTCTGATTCGCTAGCAGATTCCGGCGGCGGCATGACGTCCTGAATCATCTGTTCATCAAAGCTTGGGTTAAGCGCAGGGGACAGCGGGGAGCTCATCAGGCTGTCCGGCATGGCGACGTGAGGAAGCGGGGCGTCCTCGACAAACTGAACCTCTTTTCTTTGGGTAGTTCTGCTGAGCAGCGCTAAAAGGATGCCGCACAGGGCGAAAAAGGCGTACAGAATGTTACCTCCCAGTGGCGCCATAAGCGCTCCCACCAGCAGAGGCCCCAGACTTGCTCCTACGCCGAATGCCATCAGCAGGCAGGCAGCCAGCGACACCCGTCGTTCTGGTTCAATCTGGTCGTTAGCCAGCGCGACCACCAGCGGATAGAGGGTAAATTGGAGCATGCCGATGACAAAACCAATGCCAAGCAGCAGCGTAAAATCAATGTGCGGAAGAAAGGCTAGGGGTAGCGCCGCAATGGCCAGCGTAAGAGAAATAATCTTCAGTAATGTTAGCCGGTTATAGCGATCGGAAAACCAGCTAAAGGGAAGCTGAACAATAAGCCCCGCACAAATAGACAGTGCCATAAACAGCCCCGTCTGTTGAGTAGAAAGCGACTGAAGCTGAGTATAGACTGGCGCTAGCCCGTAGAACGAGCCGACCACCATGCCGACCACCAGTGTCGAGGCTAATACTTTAGGGATTGCCCCCACAAAAAAGCGCAGCTCCATCGGCGCCGGGGAGATCTGCGTGGCGTGGCTGCGAGTGGTTAAGGCAATAGGTACCAGACAAAGGGAGAAGCAGAGCGCAATAATCAGTAAAGACTGAATTTCCAAATCCGGCAGCAGGATCAGCACCAGCTGCCCCAGCGCCATCCCCAGATAGGAGGCTGCCATATAGAAACCAAACACCATTCCACGCTGGCTGGGCTCAGCCTGATCGTTAAACCAGCTCTCCAGCACCATGTATTGGCACATCAAACACAGGCCAATGATTAACCGCAGGCCAACCCAAACGGGCAGCATAGACGTCATGCCGTGCATCAGTACTGCCGCCGTGATAATGCCGGCACAGGCGACATAGGTGCGAATATGGCCGACGCGGACAATCAGGTAGTGGCCTACCTTACCGCCAAGCACCAGCCCGACGTAGTTAGCGGCCGTTAGTGCACCTATCAGCGCACCGCTGACGTTAGCGGAAGCTAGGCGAAGAGAAATATAGGTCGTCAATAGACCCGAACCCAGCAGCATGATAAGCGTTGTGGTGTACAGAGGGAAGAAGACGCCAAGAGCCTTTTTCACAAAATCTCCCGTTTAGCTATCAACATCGTTTCCGATCAACCATAGTAGTTTCTTGACGAGAGGTAAAGTCGGGTTATGGTTTCTTTAGACAGTATTCATTATGAATTCAATGAGTAAAGTGAGCGCGTGATGAGCGTTTGATGAGAAAATGCGTTATTGTTTGTAGACAAAAAAGTGAAAAGAAGAGGCTAACATGGGGCGAAAAGTAGGGAATAGTAAGAAAATCGTCGTGAAGTTTGTCTGTTTGGGGAATATCTGCCGTTCGCCTATGGCCGAGGGGATTTTTCGCCATTTAGTGGAACAGGCGGGGCTGGCTGACCGTATTGAAGTGTGCTCAGCCGGGACTGAAAGATGGAATGTGGGTAACCCGCCCCATCGGGGTACACAGGAGGTGCTTCGCCAGCGAGGGATCGACTTTTCCACCATGCGTGCCTCTTTGTTGCAGCGTGAGGATATCGGGCAAGTCCACTACCTGATTGCGATGGATCAGAGCAACGTTGAAGATATCCGAGCCATTGCCGGCACGCCGTTTATTGACCACCTGTATAAGCTGATGGACTTTGTGCCGAACGCCGAAGCGGCAGACGTGCCCGACCCGTACTATACGGGTAATTTTGCTCAAACCGAGCGAATGGTGGCGGCTGGAGCAAGTGCGCTTCTGGAGACAATCAGACAGGAGAACGGCCTGAACGTTTGATCGCCGTCTGTTCCCCCTATATTATGCTGAGTTAGTGAGCAACTTCAGGGGAGCAGGTCATGAATGGAGAACGTGCGTCTGTGCCGGCGATCGGCATTGACTTAGGGACAACCAACAGTCTTATCAGCGTTTGGCAGGATGGAAAAGCGCAGCTGATCCCCAACGCGCTGGGTGAATATCTGACACCTTCCGCCGTGAGCCTTGATGAAGACGGCTCTATTCTGGTTGGCCGCCCGGCGTTCTCCCGACTGACGACTCATCCAACCAAGTCTGCTGCACTGTTCAAGCGCTTTATGGGCAGCAGCAAAACGTTTCATTTAGGGGACAAGACCTTCAACGCGCCGGAGCTGTCGGCTCTGGTGCTGAAGTCTCTGAAGGCCGACGCTGAAGCCTGGCTGGGTCAGACCATTACGGATGTAGTGATTTCCGTTCCCGCCTACTTTAGCGACGAGCAGCGCAAGCAAACCCGCTTTGCCGCCGAGCTGGCGGAGCTTAATGCCGTTCGCCTGATTAACGAGCCTACCGCTGCCGCTATGGCTTACGGACTGCATACTCAAGAGTTCGGTCGCACGCTGGTGTTTGATCTCGGCGGCGGTACGTTTGACGTGACGGTACTGGAGTTTGCCCTGCCGCTGATTGAAGTCCACTCTTCCGCAGGGGATAACTATCTGGGTGGAGAAGACTTCACTCACGCTCTCGTGAAAGACTGCCTGAAAGAGTGGAAAATCAGTGAAGGAGACGTAGAAGTAGACGCTCTGGCTCGCTTGAATGACAGTGCCGAAGAGGCCAAGTGCCGCATGGGTGCTCAAGAAGTCGACATTGTCTGGCAGTGGCAGGACAAAGAGTGGCGCTACGAGCTGGACATGCAGAAAGCGGAAAAGGTCTGGCTGCCGCTACTCAACCGCCTGCGGGCGCCGATTGAGCAGGCGCTGAACGATGCGCGACTGCAGCCAAGCGAGCTGGACAATCTGGTACTGGTAGGCGGCGCATCGCAACTGTCGATTATCCAGCGCTTAGTCGTCCGGCTGTTTGGAAAAATGCCCCACCAGCACCTTGACCCGAGCACCATCGTTGCTTTGGGGGCGGCGGTACAGGCAGCCTGCCGTCTGCGCGATGAAGCGATTGATGAAGTAATCCTAACGGACGTCTGCCCCTACACTCTCGGCATTTCTACCAACAACGGTAAAGTGTCTGGCGTGTTTTCGCCGATTATCGAGCGTAACACCGTCGTGCCGACTTCTCGCGTTGAGACCTTCTATACCGGCCATCCAGAGCAAGAATTTATTCGCGTCGCCGTCTATCAGGGGGAAAGCCCCCGCGTTGAGAACAACATTCTGGTAGACGAGTTTCAGGTGCCTATCGAGCCAAATGGGCGCATTCAGTCGTTAGACGTTCGCTTTAGCTATGACATCAATGGCCTGCTGGAAGTAGACGTCAACATGCTGGAGACCAACAAGACCCACACCAAAGTTATTGACCACAGTCCAATTGGCCTGAGCGAAGAACAAAAGCGCCAAAGCCATGAACGCCTGCTGGCGCTGAAGATCCACCCGCGCGACGAAATGCCCAACCGCGCTTTGCGCGCCCGACTGGAGCGAGCCTGGGCGCAGACGCTGGGCAATGAGCGCATTCAGATTGGCATTTGGCTCACCGAGTTCGATGAACTTTTGGGCGAACACCGCGTAGAGGAAATTGCGGCAGCGCGCAAACAGCTGATGGAATACTTGGATTCGATGAAGCTGTAGGGTTCATTTTAAATCGAGGGGCGCTGTAAAGCGCCCTTTTCGTTTATCCCCTTTCGGTATGATTTTACTGCCAGCTTTTAAATGAATGGGTGTATCAAATATGATTAAGTAAGTATCTATAGTGATACATGGTTTTTGTCCTTTCGCTTTTATCTCTCCTCTGTTTCTTATTCCCAATTTTTATTCATCCCCTTGTTTTTATGCACCTTCTAGAGGTATTTCGTGTAATTAGTTTTCCGCTGGCACACCCCTTGCTATAGCGAATCAGAGATTCACTACAACACAGCAAGGAGTAACAGATGGAACATCAACAGGGCGCGCTTGCCGGACTACGGGTGCTGGACTTGACCCGCGTGTTGGCCGGGCCTTTTTGCACCATGATGCTGGCGGACATGGGCGCCGAGGTCATCAAGATAGAGCGCCCCGGCGCGGGCGACGATACCCGGCAGTTCGCGCCGTTTAAAAACGGCGAAAGCGCCTACTACATGAACCTGAACCGCAACAAGAAAGGCGTGACGCTGAACCTGAAGGGGCGCGGAAAGGCGCTGTTTCTGGAACTGGTGAAAACCGCCGACATCGTGGTGGAAAACTATCGTCCGGGCACCATGGAAAAACTGGGGCTGGGCTATGAGGATCTGAAAAAGGTCAACCCGCGCATCGTCTACTGCGCCATTTCCGGCTTTGGCCACACCGGTCCTTACAGCCAACGCCCCGGCTACGACATTATCGGCCAGGCAATGGGCGGGCTGATGAGCACCACCGGCTGGCCGGGCGGCGAACCGACCCGCTCCGGTACAGCGATGAGCGACGTGCTGGCCGGCCTGTCGGCGGCGATCGGCACGCTGGCGGCTCTGCGCCATCGAGACCAAACTGGCGAAGGGCAGAAGGTTGATATCGCGCTGGTGGATTCAGTGGTTGCCAGCCTGGAAATCATCACCCAGATCTACCTGACGGAAGGGCGCATTCCCGAACGCATCGGCAACCGCTACGAGTCCTGTTATCCCTACGACACCTTTAAAGCCAGAGACGGCGATGTGGTGATTGCCGCCGCCAACGATAAGCTCTGGAGTTTGGTCGCACAGGTGATGGGGCAGCCGGAGCTGACGGACTGCGAAGTGTTTAAAACCAATCCGCTGCGGGTTAAAAACCATGCGTCTCTGAAAGCCGTCGTTGAGGCTTGGAGCCGCCAGCATACCGTCAGCGATATCGTTGACCGCATGCTGGGCGCGGGCGTGCCCTCGGCGCCGATTAACAATATCGACCAACTGGTGGCCGATCCGCACATTGCCGACGCGCGTGAGATGTTCGTTGAGGTTGAGCACCCGAAAGCCGGGACGCTCAAGCTGACGGGCTCGCACATCAAGCTGACCGGTACGCCGACCGGCATCCGTACGCCGTCCCCGCTGCTGGGGCAGCACAATCGGGAAGTGTACGGCGACGGCCTGGGGCTGAGCGAAGCGGAGCTTGAACAGCTGCAAGCCGAGGGGATCCTATGAATCAGACTCAATGGATTGGCGGCGCGGGGAACGGGGTTCCCCTGCCGTCAAGCGTGGCGCTGACGGAGGTCTGCCCGCGCGACGGCTTTCAGAACATCTGCGACTGGATCCCGACCGAAACCAAACAGCAGGCTATCGATCTGCTGATTGATTCCGGGCTACAGCGCTTTGAAATTACGTCGTTTGTTAATCCCAAGGCTATCCCGCAGATGGCGGATGCCCAGCGGATTGTTGAACACGTCTTGAGGAGGAACAGAGAGGAAAATCTCGGTCTCGATATCGTCGCTCTGGCGCCCAACCTGCGCGGCGCCGAGAACGCCTTGAACGCGGGCGTGCACCACATCAGCTACGTGATTTCCGCCGGGGAACAGCACAATCTGGCGAATATCAACCGTACTCACGAGGCCTCGCTGGCCGATCTGGCTGCGATAACGTCGGCGTATCCCGATATGCACGTCACGCTCAGCATGGCGACGGTCTTCGGCTGCCCGTTTGCCGGCGCCGTGAGCGCAGACACGGTTTTGTGGCTGCTGTCTGAGGCATTATCCCGCGGCGTTCGCGACGTCACTTTGTGTGACACCATCGGCGTCGCGTCTCCCCGGCAAACGGGAGAACTGCTGGCTCGCGTGCGCGATACCAACCCATCGCTCGACGTTGGCCTACACGTTCACGATACCCACGGCATGGCGTTGGCCAATACATTGGTGGCACTTACCCACGGCGTTCGACGCTTCGAAACAGCGGCGGGCGGGCTGGGCGGCTGTCCGTTTGCGCCCGGCGCTGCCGGTAATTCGGCGACGGAAGACGTGGCGAACATGCTTTGGCGAATGGGGATCGATACCGGCGTCTCCCGGGAAAAGCTGCTTACGGCGGTGGCGTTTATCCGCCAGCAGATCCAGCCCAACCTGATGAGTCATCTGGCGCAGGCGCGCAGCTACGGTGAGTTTAGCTTCTGGACAGAGGGAGCCTGACGTGAATAACGAGTCATTACACATCCGGGATCTCGGCAGCTTTTTTGTCGGCGGTCGGGAATACGAAATCAGCGGCCAGCCGCCGTTTGAAACCACCATCGCGAAAGGCTGCAAGCCGTCGCTGCTCGACCCCAACGGGCAGTTTGAGGCCGGGCAGATGTACGTGCAGTTTATGCACCACGAAAAGCCGCAGGCGCGCTATCCGCTGGCGTTTATTCACGGCGGCGGCATGACCGGCGCCTGCTGGGAAACCACGCCGGACGGCAGGCCTGGCATGCACAACTATTTCCTCCGTCGCGGTCACAACACCTACGTGTGCGACGGCGTAGAGCGCGGTCGGGCCTCCTGGGCCCAGTACCCGCATATCTACGACGGTCACCCGCAGTTTCGTACCAAGCAGCAGGCGTGGGAAAGCTTCCGCTTTGGCCCCGACTACGCGGCTCGCGAAGTTTGGCCCGGCCAGCAGTTCCCGGTCGACGCGTTCGACACTTTTATGAAGCAGGCGGTCCCCCGCTGGACCTGTAACGACGCGCTGGCCGAGGCGGCCTATGCGGCGCTGCTGGCGAAGCTGGGGAAATGCGTCATTCTCGCCCACAGTCAGGGCTGCGGACAAATCCTGAACGTGGTGCAGCAGCATCCGGACAGGGTGGCGGCTGTGATTTTGCTGGAGCCTTCCGGCGCGCCGCAGACGGAGAACGTCGATATCTCCCTTCTGAAAGAGGTGCCGTTCCTGTTTGTCTGGGGCGACAACGTTGACGCCGGCAAAACCTGGTGGAGCGAGTTTTATCGCAACGTCTCCTCCTATGCCGATCGGCTTTCGCAGGTGCAGGTGCCGGTAACGTGGGTCGATCTGCCCAAGCGCGGCATCCGCGGCAACTCGCACATTCTGATTATGGACCGCAACTCTGACGACATCGCCGGGCTGATTCAGGACTGGATGACGCAGCAGGGTTTAATGCACCACTCACTATAAAGATCTTCCTCTATCAGACAGGAGACAATAAAAAATGATGGGTTTAGGACAATGGCGTGTCCGCAACAAGATGTTGCTGATACTTTGGTTAATATTTCTGATTTCTTATCTCGACAGGGTTAACTTTTCCGTTGCGCTACCGGCAATCAGCGCAGAGCTGGGGTTGACGGCGGGGGAAAAGGGGCTGGTGCTCAGCGCTTTCTTCATCGGTTACGGGCTTTTGCAAATCGTCGCTGGCCTGATGGTCGACCGCTTTGGCGGCAGGGTGACCATGACGCTGGCGCTGTTCTGGTGGTCGCTGTTTACCGCCTTTACCGGCATGGTCGGCGGCTTTGTCGGCCTGCTGCTGGTAAGGCCGCTGTTCGGCGCCGGCGAGGCCATGCACCCGCCGGCTTCCTGGAAGCTTATCAGCCAGTGGTTCCCGAAAAAGGAGCAGGTGCGGGCTAACTCTTTAAACCTGTGCTCCATCGCCCTCGGCCCGGCCTTTGCGCCGCTGCTGGTGGTGCTGTTGATGCAGTGGGTCGGCTGGCGCGGCGTGTTCTACGTGTTCGCCATTCCCGGCTTTATCGTCACCTGGCTGTGCTGGAAGTACATGCGCGATCGCCCGGAAGATCATCCTGACGTAACGAAAGAAGAGCTGGCGGAAATTCGCGAAGGGCAAAACGCGGCGGATACGGTGGCGTTGAGCAAAGAAGACAAGCGCCGAGCGCTGGCTGCGGCGGTGCGCGAGCCGGGTTTGTGGATGCTGATGCTCACCTATCTGCTGTTCGGCGTCGCGTTTTGGGGATTCCTCTCCTGGCTGCCGTCTTATCTGGTGGACGTGCGTCAGTTCGCGATGGTGAAAATGGGCATCGTGGCGTCCATTCCGTTCTTCGCCTCGTTTGTTGCCATGCTGGTGGCTAGCTGGGTGTGTAACCGCCTGTTTGGCGGGCGCAAGCAGATTTTCGTCGCTACCTGCTACCTGTTGGGCGCTCTGTTTATGTGGCTGGCGTTCGCCGCGACCGACTCGAACATGTGCGTGCTGTGGCTGACGCTGACGGCGGCGTTTGGCATCTTCATGCCGTTCGGCGTGTTCTGGGCGATTTCGATGGAAGTGCTGCCTGCGAAGGTGATGGGCTTCGCCAGCGGCTTTATCAATACCGGCGGGCAAATCGGCGGCTTTATCGCGCCGATGGCGATAGGCTATCTGATTCAGTACTATCAGGGCTCTTACGCTGCGGGCTTCGGCCTGATGGTGGGCTGCCTGATTGCTGCGGCTGTGATGGTGGTGATTATTCGGCCGCGTAAGGCGGCGTAGTTTGATACAGCCTGGCGCTGTTTTTCGATAACCCGCGGGGAGCCTTTGGCTCCCCGCTGTCGTTGAGTCGGCGGGGAGGGCTAGCCGACCGAAACCCGAACGGGCTTACCAATGCGGCTCAGCATATTCACCAGCGCGTCAATCGTGAACTTGCCAGTTTTTTTATTGACCACGTCGGAGACGCGCGGGCGGGAAATATGCAGCACGGCAGCGACGTCCGCCTGTTTCATCCCGTTATCCACGATCCAGGCCGTAATTTCCTCCATCAGCGCTTCCTTGATGGCCAGCGTGTTTTCTATTTCCCGTAAGGAATCCGCGTGAAGCGCTTCGGCTTCCCGCTGGGCAAAGCCCAGATCGGCAAAGATATTGCCGCCGGGAGGCGTGATATGGCGAATTTCGTTGTCCGGTTTGGCGGTCATTTGTTGTTTCCTTAGCTTGATTTGTATAAAATTTTATACATTATTTTCACAGGAATCAAATCACCGTTCATCTTCCGCCTTATCTTCCTGCATCCGCCGCCACAGGCTCATCCTGCTGATGCCAAGCAGGCGGGCGACGCGGGTCTGATCGCTGCCGTTTTGCCGCAGGTAGTGATGGATAATCTGCCGTTCGAGCTCGCGTACCATCTCTTTTAGCGATCCGAATTTACCTTCCAAAGAGAGCGGCAGCGCGGCGTCATTCTTGCGCCGAGCGTTCGGCGACCAGACGACGCTAAGCCGCTCGCACCAGTCCGACTGCGGATACAGCGTGACAAACAGCGCCAGCCGCTCCGCGACGTTTTGCAGCTCGCGCAGGTTTCCCGGCCAGTCGTGCTGTTCCAGTAGCGCGTTGACGGCGTCGAGCACTGCCTGGGTCAGGCGCTTATCGCTCAACTGCTGGTGCAGGAAATAGCGGGCGAGGTGTGTAATATCGCCGCGCCGCTCGCGCAGAGGCGGGACGTTTAGCGAGAGGACGTTAAGGCGATACAGCAGATCCTGACGGAAAGCGCCCGCCGCCACGCTCCGATCGAGATCTCTGTGGGTGGCGCACAGAATGCGAACGTCCACCGGGATCACCTGTGTACCGCCGAGGCGCACGACCTCTCGCTCCTGCAAAACGCGCAGCAGGCGTGCCTGAAGCGGCAGAGGCAGTTCGCCGACTTCGTCTAGAAACAGCGTACCCTGATGCGCCAGCTCGAACATGCCCGCTTTGCCGCTGCGCCGCGCGCCGGTAAACGCGCCCTCTTCATAGCCGAACAGTTCGCTTTCCAGCAGCGATTCGGGGATCGCCGCGCAGTTAATCGCCACGAATGGCCCTTCGGCGCGGCGGCTGGCGTGGTGAATGCCCTGTGCGAACAGCTCCTTACCGGTGCCGGTTTCACCCTGTATCAGCACGGTGGCGTTGGCGGCGGCGTAGGTCTGCGCCAGCGATTTAAGCGTCAGCATGGCGGGATCGTCGGTCAGAATGTTTTCAAAGTCGTAGCGGGCGACAAAACCCTTGTTGCGCATCTGATGGCGCAGCCGCTGCTCCGCTCGCTGAATGCGGCCGCTGTCCGCAAAGGTGCAGACCACGCCCAGGCAGTGGCTATCGTCAAGGATCGGCACCCGGTCGGCTATCAGCGTGCGCCCTGCGGTCTCTAGCAGCTCCCCCTGTTCCCGCTGGCGGCTTTGGCGCACCTGAGGCGCGCGGGATGATGGGATCACCTCGCTAACGGGCTTACCCAACGCGTCAGCCGCTTCGACGTTCAGCAGGCGCTCTGCCGCGGGGTTGATGACCGAGATGCGGTCCTGCTCGTCGGTGACGATGATCCCCTGCGCGATGTTGTTGAGAATGGTGTTCAGCCGAGCGGATCGCGCCGAAAGCGTGCGGCGAACGTCGGCGATATTGGCCGCTTCTTGCAGTATCTGGCGTACTGAATGCTCTCCCGCCTCAAGCAGCGCGCAGGGGAAATTCAGTTCGCCGGCCAGCCGGACGGTAAGTTGCCCGCCGACGGCCATGTCGGCTCCTAGCTGCCGGGAAAGGAGCAGCTGGCCCTGCATTTCTTCCTGCGTGTGAAACACGTACTCGTCGATGCGCACGTCCAGCGCCCGCGCGATGTCAGCCACGCCCGGCATCGATTCGCCAAAGTTGAAAAACGCCACGTGGCGAACGCTGCGGGCAAAGGGCTGCAGCGCGCAGAGCAGGTCCAGCGGCGCGGTTTTTATCGCCACCACCGGCACGTCGTGCACCATCGAGCGCAGGTATTCCGCCGTACCGCCTCGGCTGAGCAGCACTTCCGGCTGCTGCGCCAGACACTGTTCGCTGATCTGGTACACTTCGTCCAGCACCGCTTCGAGGGTGTGAACCTCGCAGCCGTATTCCGGCGCTAGTCGAACGACCAGCGCAGCCAGCGTGTGATAAGGGGTAATCAGGGTCAGGCGAAAGGGGATATGTGAGCTGTTCATCTGTAGAGGCGCTGCCGATCCGTCAACGTGAATAAATAAAGGGGAAAAGTATGCCCGTCGCTGACGTAATTTGCCGTGACTGGCGTCAGGAACCGGATGTTTGTTTTCTCTTCCCACTTTCTGGTAAAAAGGCAGAATACTCGCATGGGTGAAACACATTATAGGAAGAAGGCATGCAGCAGCTTATTGTGGAACGCTGGAGCGCTCACTACCGAACACAATCCAGTGCAATTGTCGTTCCCGACGGCTGTCGGGATCTTCTTTTCATCACCAGTGCGGGCCGTGGGTCAGAAGTCTATATCACCGAGCTTGATAGCTGCGCATATGGAGTAGAAAGCGCTGCCGGGGATCGGTATGACGGTTTCCGGTTCCGACCGGACTGCATTATTGATGAAAGCAAGCTGTCGCACTATCTCAGCGATCCACGGCTAACGCCGGATCACCCGACGCTACTGTCTATCATCCACGATACCGTTCATGTCGATGGGCAGCTTGCTGAAGCCCTAAAGGCGCTGCGGATACTTAACGGCTTGACGCAGGCGAGTCAGGAACTAGGGGTGAGTCGTCGTACGCTGGAGAGAGTGGTCAAAAGCAAGACCGGGAAGAGCCCGCTGTTCTGGCTGCGGCTACTGCGAATGAGGAGAACGGCAGCGATGCTATCGGGCTCTCATTCCGTTTCGCTGTCGGACGTTGCAGCGCATGGCGGTTACTGTGACCAGTCGCATATGAACCGGGAGTTCCAGCTCTGGTTGGGCGTTACGCCTGCTGCGTTCAGCGCGAATGAGCGCTGGCAGCAGGCTTTTGGTGCGGGCTTTGATTAAGCCGCTACGCCACTGCGGAACAAATTTCGACAAGGTTGTTTTCTGGGTCTGCGACATAGCTGATTGTTTGACCCCAGTCCATTTCCTTCACGTCCTCAACCAGTATCGCACCCGCATCTATCGCGCGCTTAAACGCTGCCGGAACGTCGTCTGTCGTAAAGGCGATTTCAAAAATGGGCTGGCGATGGTCGCTCTTGCCCGCTTTTGTTCCCGTTTGCGCCAGAAGTTTTCTGGAGCAAAATGACAGCTTTGTCGCGCCGGTAGCCAATTCTCCCCAGTCTTTACTGTCATGTAAAAAGTGGATCTCAAACCCAAAGGCGCGGTGATAAAAGTCCATCATTTGTGGGACGTCATCAACATATAAAATCGTGTAGGCAAACTGCATGATGTGCACTCCTGTTCATTCTCAGTAACAGTACTTTACTGGCGGAGTGATGCTTCGTATTGGATAAATACGACAGCTGAATAATGAAAGGCCGATTCAGTGCGGCAGAAGTCTTTTATATCAGCGTATGATAGGGGGTGATAAGCGTCAGGTGAAAGGGAGTATGTGAATGATTCATGGATTGTGCAGCCGCTAGTCCGTCAACGTTGGCGAAGGGGAGAGTATGCCGAGCGCTGACGGAATTTGCCGTAACCGATGTCAGGAACCTGAGGGATGGTAAGACACGCAGAAACTAAATTCGAGTAAACATCGTTCTTCTGGAGTTTAAAAAACTCTCATGCATCTTATTTCGCCAAGGCGTGGACGCCGCCGCCCGCCACTGTGCATTTCCATGCGTTTCTCGGGTTTCTAGGTCGTAACACGTAAAATAGCGAGGCGATCCGTTCGACTTATAGCGGCGTGCCTGCTGGGTGCCTGGGATTGCGGCCAGCAAAGGTAAATGCTCTTTATCAAACCATTGGTTGAACTCATGCTCGGCGTGATCGAGGATATCGGTTTCCGCTACATAGTGCCACTTCTGCGCCAGCCCTAGCTCGGCGCTGCCAAGAGCATTGATGCGAAGCAGTGAGCGGATCCTTACGGGCGTATGCTGGTTCGGCGTTCCCCCAATCAGTCCACGAATTAGCGTTTCCTCACTTAACGCGATCTCACCTTGACGCGCGCTATTGCCGATTGCTGCGTATACCCAGGTCTCTTCTCGATCCACCGCCGTGACGATATCCAACGGTATAGTGATGACGCGATTTCGAGCGGCTTGGGCGTCATCGGCAGTCCAGCGAATGCCTGGAAGTTCTACGAGTAAAACGCTGTCTAGTTCATCGTCGGTTGGTGTTTTATTCAATTAATGTTCCATCCCAAAATGTAGGTATCCAAAGAGGCCGCCAAATGAAAGGATTTCTTTTTCTTTATGGAAGGCGGGCCGGAAAGTTTAGCGCAGGCAAAGACGCTCTTATCAAATAGTGCTCCCCTATCCCTTTTCCCGCAATGCCTCTAACAGCAAAGAAAAGCTCTCTTCTATCAGCGGCGGCAGCGCCTGTGGCCCGCGCATGAGCGCTACGGTGCGCATCAGTGCGGGCTGTTGCAGTTGTGCGAGTTTTAACGTGGGATCCTGTAAGTGGGTAGTGTATAGCTCCGGTAAAATCGCCACCGCCAGCCGTGAACGCACCAAGCCATAGAGGGTTTCGATATAGTCCACCTGATAGCGCGTATTCAGCGTTAAGCGATGGCTTTCCGCCAGCGCCGTGACCAAGCGCCGGATATTTCCTTTCGAGAACACCGCAATGTCGCGCCCCGCCAGCTGCTTCCACGGCAGGTGCGACCTGTCGGCCAGCGGATCGTCACGGTGCAGCACGGCAACGAAGGGATCTTCCCGCAGCGGATAAACCTGTAGTTCTGGGGGCAGGGAGCTGTCGATAGCGCCGATGCCGAAGTCAATTTTCCCGTTTTGCAGCCCGCGGATAAGATCATCGTTAGTCTGGTCGTGAAACTCTATTCTCAGGCGTGGAAAGGCCTGTGTCAGGGTCTGAGGTAACAGGGGAAATAGCAAAGAGCTGACCGAAGGGACTAGGCCGATACGTACCGTCCCGTCGCCGCCGGCTTCGACGATTTGCCGCATATCCTGAAACGCCATCTGAGCGACGCTCAGTACGCGCTGGGCGTGCGGTAAAATTGCTGCGCCCAGCTCGGTTAGCGTGACGGCAGAGGCGGTGCGATTAACCAGCTTACCTCCCAGCACGGTTTCTATTTGCCGCAGGGCGCTGCTCAGCGCCGGCTGGCTGATTGCCAGATGACTAGCGGTATCGGTGAAATGGCGCAGCTGCGCCAGCGTCACGAAGTATTGTAGCTGCTTAAGGGAGAGCGCGGGCAGGCGCTGCCAGGGTTCGGTCATATCGTTGTCCGCTAACGGTTATCACGCAGAATAACCCGAGCTTATCGGGCGATAAATTTTATCATCTAGGCAAACGTTTGCTATGCCTCTAGAGTGTCCACCATTATCCTTGTGTGAGAGTTGTTATGTCCAGCAGTGTTGAAACTCGCCGCCGCGCTGTGCTGGCTGCGCGCGGTGAATCCTCCTTTGATCTGTTACTGACTGACGCGCGTGTCGTCGATATGGTTACCGGCGAAATCCGCGATGCTGATGTGGGTATAGTTGGCGAGATGATTGCCAGTGTTCACCCGCGACATAGCCGCACCGATGCGAGTGAAAGCCATTCCCTAAAGGGCGCTTATTTGTCGCCGGGGCTAATGGATACCCACGTTCATCTTGAAAGTTCGCATTTACCGCCTGAACGCTATGCGGAAATCGTCCTCACTCAGGGTACGACCGCCGTTTTTTGGGATCCCCATGAGCTGGCTAATGTGTTGGGGGTTGAAGGCGTACGCTACGCGGTTGCCGCTAGCCGAGATTTACCGCTACAGGTGATGGTGGCTGCCCCCTCCAGCGTGCCGTCCACTCCGGGACTGGAGATGTCCGGCGCGGACTTTGCTGGGGCCGAAATGGAAACCATGCTGGCGTGGCCAGAAGTGTGCGGCGTCGCTGAAGTGATGGATATGCACGGCGTGCTGCACGGCAGCGATCGGATGCAGGAAATCCTCCAGGCAGGCCTCGACAGCGGAAAGCTGATTGAAGGCCACGCCCGCGGGCTGAGCGGGGCGGATTTACAGGCCTATCTTGCTGCCGGAGTGACCTCCGACCATGAGCTGACCTCTGCGGAGGACGCGCTGGAAAAGCTGCGCGCTGGGCTGACGCTGGAAATTCGCGGTTCACATCCGTACCTGCTGCCGGACATCGTTAATGCGCTGAAAACGCTGCCGCACCTCTCTTCGCAAATTACTGTCTGTACCGACGATGTGCCGCCGGACATGCTGCTGGAAAAAGGCGGCATTATCGCTCTGCTTAACCTGCTGATTGAACACGGACTCTCGGCGACTGATGTGCTGCGTTTCGCGACGCTTAACGCGGCGATCCGCCTCCAGCGTAACGACCTTGGACTGATTGCCGCCGGGCGCCGTGCGGATCTGGTGGTCTTTGACTCTTTGGAAAATCTAAAGGCGCGTGAAGTGTTTGTCGCTGGGAAGCTGATTGCCCGCGATGGCGCTCTGCTGCAGCCCATCGCTGCTGCTGCGGGGGTTAAACCACCGCGCGACACCCTGCAAGTTGCGCCGCTTAGCGCTGACGATTTTGTTCTACGCGTGGCGGGGATTAACCACGGTGTTGCTCGCCTACGGCACATTCGCGGCGCGCGCTTTACCCAGTGGGGAGAGATCGAGGTGCAGGTTCGTGACGGAGAAGTCCAACTGCCTGACGGTTTCAGCCTGATTTGGGTTAAACACCGCCACGGTCGACACGAGGCGGCTCCGCAAATTTCCCTGCTGGAAGGCTGGGGAGAACTGCGCGGCGCAATTGCCACCAGCTATTCTCACGACTCGCATAACCTGGTGGTGCTGGGGCGCGATGCGCAAGACATGGCGCTAGCGGCTAACCGGCTTATCGCTTCCGGCGGCGGTATGGCGCTGTCGCAGCAGGGCAACATTCTGGCTCACGTGGCCATGCCGATTGCCGGCATGCTGTCAGACCTGCCTGCGCCAGAGCTGGCTAAGCAATTCCGCGAGCTTCGCGACTTAAGCGCCAAAGTGGCCGACTGGGAGCCGCCGTACCGGGTATTCAAGGCGATTGAAGGCACCTGCCTTGCCTGCAACGCTGGGCCGCATTTGACCGATTTGGGTTTGACCGATGGCACCACTCGCCAAATTGTCGACCCGCTGATTGACTGCCGGGAAACCCCGGAATATCACAACAATAATCATCAGGGAGCTTGAGCATGGCCGATAATACCCTTCACGCATCAACATCCACGCAGGGAAGCTGGCTGGAGCGCCGCTTTGCCCTGTACTCTCGCGGTAGCTCGGTGCGCACGGAGTGCCTCGCAGGTATTACCGGCTTTCTCGCCGCTGCCTATCTGCTGGTAGTTATCCCTGGCCTGCTGGCGGTCGGCGGGATGGATAAGGGCGCGGCGACTACCGGTACTATTTTGGTGTTTGTCGGCGGCACGCTGCTGATGGCGTTCTATGCCAACCTGCCGTTTATCGTCGGGCCGGGCATCGGTGGTTCGGTGCTGGTGGGCGTAACGCTGGCGGGCAGTGAAGGCATCGGCTGGCAGGTCGGCCTCGGCATTGCCTGCTGGTCCGGGGTGTTATTCTTTCTGCTGACCAAATTCGGCCTGCGCGAAGTGGTCACCCGCTCGGTGCCGCAGTCCATCAAGCTGGGGCTGACGGCCTCTATCGGCCTGTTTGTCGCCGTGCTTGGCTTTCGCAACGCCGGGCTGGTGCTGGCGAACGCCAAAACCAACGCGCTGATGCTGGGGGACTTCCTCTCTCCCGGCGCGCTGGTGGCGCTGTGTGGCCTGTTCCTTGCCATTGCTTTGCAGGCGCGTAAGATCCCCGGCTCCATTCTGTGGGCGATTCTGTTTGCGACTCTGATCGGTATTCCTATGGGCGTGACCAAGCTGCCGGGCAGCTTTATCGATATGCCCCATTCTTTGACGCCGGTTTTTGCACAGATAGACATGATTGGCGCGCTGAACATCGCCTTCCTGCCGTTTCTGTTTGTCTTTTTCGCCTCGGAGTTCTTTTCCACTATGGGCACCACGCTGGCGGTAGGCGGCGAGGCGGGCCTGTTGGATGAAGAAGGCAATATGCCGAACATCAACCGTCCGTTTGTGGTTGACTCGATTGCGGCGGCGATTGGCCCGTGGCTTGGCATTCCGGCCGCTACCGCGCTGATTGAATCCTCGGCGGCAGCCGAAGCGGGCGGTAAAACCGGCTTAACGGCGCTGTCGGCGGCGGTGATGTTCCTGCTGATGCTGCTGTTTACTCCGGTGGCGCTGATGATCCCGAAAGAGGCCACCGCTCCGGCGCTGATCCTTATCGGCCTGAATATGTTCAGCGGCCTGCGCAAAGTGGATTTGGGGAATTTCACTGACGGGCTGCCGGTGCTGATGATGGTGATGATCACCCTGATTGCTAACAGCTTCGGCACCGGTATCGCCGGAGGTCTGCTGTTCTATATCGTGATTAAAGCCATTGCCGGCAAGTGGAAAGAAATCCCGCTGGGCCTGTGGATACTTGCCGTTCCGCTGGTTTACTATTTTGCGACGCTGGTGAAGCATTAAGAACGATATTGAGACTAGAGGCGCCTGTTTGTACAGGCGCTTTTAAATAACGTTATAAAATCGCTGGCTGAATGAATCAGAACGCTAACAGTCTCTACCGCAGCCGATTGATATTACAATCAATCTGGGACTGGATGTAGTCAAGCGTATTGTGGGTGATTCCCCCCGGAAGTATGGCTCTGGCCTTTTTGGTGAACCCAGCGGCGACATCAGATATTCGCTCAACGATCTGACTTACTTCAGGCTCTGAAAGTTCGGCTTCTTGTGTACCCAGTTTGACTATCTGCTCACGGCTGATATTGAGCGCTTCTCCCATCACGTCCATTTGATGATATCCGCCGGGGCCGTCGCAATATGTAACATCAAAGGCGGGAGCCAGCGCCCATTCACCGCTTGAAGACATAATATACGCAAAGTTTTTAGGGTGGTCGTCCCGGTTATTGAAGATCACGTTAAAAACGACACGTTCAAAGGCGCGTATTTTCTCACTCACGTCATTGGTACATATCTGCGTTGCTCGTAAAAAGCTGGTGTAGTCCAGCGATCCGGCAATCTGATAATCTGCGCCAGTGAAAGCGGCAAGACTTTGCATCGGAACCCGCATACCCAGATGCCTATCAAACCTTTTTGTCGCGAATGCCGATAGTCCATTAGGCAGTTCAAAATATTCGGTTTCCGAAGTAGGAATGCCGCATTCACGCAGGCAGTGAGCATATATCATTTCAATGGCGCAAACTTCGGGGTGCTCCTGTCTGGCTGGGAACTTGATTAGCCATGGTTCCTGGCCTGCGATTGATGAGGTAGTGAAACGACTGCTTGCTATATCGCGATACAGCAGCGCCTTTGGGCGTGCGCCCTGCGGGGATCCTCCCATTTGAAGAAGCCTGTATAAGAATTTTCCCCCTTCACCATCAAGAAATTCCTGCACTTCAGAAGCGAGCTGACTAATCGGAATATCTTCTGTTACAGGTAGCGTCTCCGGCTGGGCGGGGACAAACGTCATGGCTCCCATTGCATTGCTGCCAATATACGTCAGTCTATCCAGAGGGCTAATGCGGGCGATATTCAATCCGCGCTGTTTGAATAGCCGATCCATCAGCAGCATTCCCCAGCCATCAGGTAGGGAATCATAAACCGGTCCGGGCAGCCCCATCTGATGTGTTGGGAAATCTCGGCGTAGCCGCTGACCTTCTAACGGCAAAGTTAGGGCAGAAAGCTCAAGATCTTTCTCAATTGCAGTCTGGCTATATTCAAACAGAATCAGAGGCCGTCCGGTTAAAGCCGTTGTGCTTGCAAGGGTTCCCCAGAGCCAATGTTCACCCCATCCTTCGTAGTAAACGTCGACACTATTTATCATGCGGGTTCCTCTTTTTTATACGCTGGCGACTTACATTCTTTTCATAACGACGAAGGTCGTCGAGGCTCTCTAGCTTTGGTTTGAATAACGCTTCCAGCTCTTTGCTACGGCCCAAGACCATCGCCACTCTTACGAGACTTTCAAAACTAATGTTTCGGCCCGATTCCAGATTGGAAACGGTATTGACGCCCACACCTGCTCTGACTGCCACATCAGACTGAGTCATCTGTAGAGTGATGCGTTCCTTACGTAAACGCTCACACAGAAGTTTGACTATTTCACTGGGCTTCTTGATTGATAAATCCATAATAATGGTGTTTATAATGAAATTTTTAAGATAACTCCTATTATTATAGATTTATATGCGTTGGATATAAAGATCATCCTTGAGCGCTGAGTGTGTAAGCTTCCCCTTTGATGCTAACTGCTTCCTAGGAGGAGACCTATAGATATAGATACTTTGATAGAAAAAGAAATGCAGAGTCTGGAAATGGATCGCAAAACGTGGGAAATAGAAAAATAAAATGACCGCCAAGGCACGAGCCTACAGCGGTCAGAGTACCCATTTTTGAGCTACATGGGGGTAACTTCAAACCCCCTGACACAAATACTTCATCTCCAAATACTCATCAATGCCGTGCGCGGAGCCTTCGCGACCGAGGCCGGACTGCTTGACGCCGCCGAACGGGGCGACTTCGTTGGAAATCAGCCCGGTATTGATGCCCACCATGCCGTATTCCAGCGCCTCGCCCACGCGCCACAGGCGGGCGGCGTTTTGGCTGTAAAAGTAGGCCGCCAGACCGTAGATGGTGTCGTTTGCCAGCTTGACGGATTCCTCTTCGTCGTCAAACACCACCAGCGGGGCGACGGGGCCAAAGATTTCTTCCTCCAGCACGCGAGAGCCGGGGCGCACGTTGCCGAGTACCGTCGGCACCATAAAGTTGCCGCCCAGCGGGTGGGGAGTATTACCCGTCAGCACGTGAGCGCCTCGGGAGACGGCGTCTGCTACCAGCTCGTTCACTTTTTCTACCGCACTGGCGTTAATCAACGGCCCGATATCAACGCCCTCGTGCAGGCCGTTGCCAACGTTGAGCTCTCGCACTCTTTGCGTGAAAAGGCCGGTAAATTTTGGATAGATGCCGCGCTGGATGTAAAAGCGGTTGGCGCATACGCAGGTTTGCCCGCCGTTGCGAAACTTGGCGGCAATGGCGCCTTCTACCGCCGCCTCGAGATCCGCGTCGTCAAAGACGATAAACGGCGCGTTGCCGCCCAGTTCAAGAGATAGCTTTTTTACGCTGTCGGCGCACTGGCGCATCAGCAGCCGTCCGACTTCTGTTGAGCCGGTAAAGGTCAGCTTGCGTACTTCCGGGTGCGTTGTCAGCACACCGCCGATGGGGCCAGAACGCCCGGTTATTACGTTGATGACGCCCGCAGGGATGCCGGCGCGAGAGGCCAGTTCCGCCATTGCCAGCGCCGAGAAGGGCGTTTCGGAGGCGGGGCGAATAACCATGGTGCAGCCCGCCGCCAGCGCGGGCGCGGCCTTGCGGGTAATCATGGCGGAAGGGAAGTTCCACGGCGTAATGGCGGCACACACGCCGACCGGCTGTTTTATGACCATGAGCCGACGATCCGGTGACGGAGAGGGGATGACTTCGCCATTCGTGCGCTTGGCCTGCTCCGCAAACCACTCAATAAACGAGGCGGCGTAGCGGATCTCGCCTTCCGCTTCGGCCAGCGGCTTTCCCTGCTCCAGCGTCATTATCATAGCGAGGTCTTTGCTGTGGGCTAACATCAGCTCAAACCAGTCTCGCAGCAGGGCGGCACGACGCTGAGCGGGCAGCGCTCGCCAACCGATCAGAGCCAGCCTAGCGGCTTCAACGGCCAGCAGCGTGTCGTTTTCATCCATATCGGGAACCTGACCGAGCCGTTCGCCGGTAGCTGGATTGGTGACGTCGAGGCTTTTTTGGCTCGCGGCAGAAAGCCAGATGCCGTTGATAAACGCGTGCTGTTTAAACAGCGCAGGATCGCTTAACTGCATGAAAAGACCTCCGTTTGAAATTAAGGCTATTCGCTAACAGTGGTCCAGATTGCTGACAAAGGTCTTGAATTAAAGTCAGCGGAATCAAACGGCGGGAGAGTCTTCCGTTGGGGCCGACTTGGCGTAAGCCAACGAAGTGCCCGTAGGAAGGCTATGCCCGCCGCTCTCTGGGCTCAAATACAGGCGCTCTTCCGGCCGAGCACGATGGTGATATAAGTATGTTGTATTTTCGGCCGGAATATCCTCTGAAGTTGATTTAATGGATTTGTCATCACTCTCAGATTATCCACTAAGAATAGCCCATCCCAATCCGACGGCGCTGTGAGCCCTATAACAGCTCGGCGATCGCTTTGCCAACGTCCTGAGTGGAGGCTTTTCCTCCAAGGTCGCGAGTTTTGGGGCCGCTGGCAATGGTCTGCTCGATGGCGTGGAGAATGCCATCGTGGGCGGCGCGGTAGCGTTCGTCGCCGTCGCCAAGGAAGTCCAGCATCATAGCGCCGGTCCAGACAGTGGCTATGGGGTTGGCGATGTTCTGGCCGTAGATGTCAGGCGCTGAACCGTGTACCGGTTCAAACATCGACGGGAAGTTACGCTCCGGGTTGATGTTGGCCGACGGCGCGATGCCGATGGTACCCGCGCAGGCCGGGCCGAGGTCGGAAAGGATGTCGCCGAACAGGTTGGAGGCCACTACCACGTCAAAGCGCTCCGGGTTCAGCACAAAGCGGGCGCAGAGAATATCGATGTGCTGTTTGTCCCAGCGGATCTCCGGATAGTTTTTCGCCATCAGCGCCAGACGCTCGTCCCAGTAGGGCATGCTGATCGCCATGCCGTTGGACTTGGTGGCCGAGGTCAGAAGCTTTCTCGGGCGAGTTTGCGCCAGTTCAAAGGCGAACTTCAGAATGCGGTCGACGCCGTGGCGGCTGAAGATGGATTCCTGCACCACAAATTCGCGGTCAGTGCCTTCAAACATGCGGCCGCCGAGGGAGGAATACTCCCCTTCGGTGTTCTCTCGCACCACGTAGAAATCGATGTCGCCGGGCTTTTTATTCGCCAGCGGGCAGGGCACGCCGGGGAACAGCCGAACCGGCCTGAGGTTGACGTACTGATCGAACTCGCGTCGAAACTTCAGCAGCGAGCCCCAGAGAGAAATATGGTCCGGCACCCGATCTGGCCAGCCGACTGCGCCGAAGTAGATGGCGTCGAACGGCTTTAAGATCTCAAACCAGTCGTCCGGCATCATCTTCTGGTGCTGCTCGTAGTAGTCGCAGCTGGCCCACTCAAAGGTCTCGAAAGAGAGGTCGAGATCCCAACGTTTGGCTGCCGCTTGCAGTACGCGGATGCCCTCCGGTAACACTTCTTTGCCGATACCGTCGCCGGGAATGGCGGCAATTCTGTACGTTTTTCTCATCGGGCGCCTCGCTTTCCTGACAGCGTCAGGACTGTTTTAGGTCAGAGATTAAACCACCTTTGCGGCGGTGGGCCGGCGTAGGTGGATGACGATGTCCCCGGTATTAGCAGTAAAAGTAAGGCTGCCGGGGAAAGAACAGAAATCAGAATAAACAGGCCAGCGGCGGGAAACAGGCTGAGCCCGATGTCGTTAATCCGTCTGACGTTGGCGCTAATGCAGTTGAACAGGAGCATAATGGCGAACAGAAACTGTCCGTCGATGTCAGAGGAGAGGCTGATGGCGGCCGCGGAGATAAAGTAGGCGGCGAGCGTACCGACAACGGTTTGTGCCAGATAGCCGCTGCGACAGAGGCGTGTATTAAAACGCCAGAACTGCCAGAACCGACTGGGCTTTTTGTTCGCCCCTGAGCGGGTATTTCTCAGACGCGCTTCTTGAAGTAACAGCTTTGCCGCCAGACGTAGCGTGATGTCCTCTTTTTCATTAAGCATGCAGTCAGACAGCACTTTTTGTCGTTCAGGAGGCATTGAATAGCCTTCGTTTTTACGCAGCGCGACGGTTTCGTTTAGCAAAATCAGCAGCGTCGGGTGGCGAACGTTTTGCGCAAACGCATAGGGCTTGAGCCCAATCAGCGCGTCGCGCATGGCGGTTTCCTGCTCTTTGTTCAGATCCAGCTCTTGCATGATCTTGGTAAAGCGCTCAACCGGGCTATTGTGGCCACAGTAGGCGCAGGCCGCGTAGAACACCAGCTGGTGATAGTTGTTCGATCGCCAGATGCGATCGCGCCACGTGGCGCTGCTGAGGTAGAAGTGGTCAGCCGAGTAGGACGTCGTTGTTTGATCGTTGGCGAGATACTGCTCCGGCGTAATGGGCAGGCGCGTCCATGAGTGATATTCCAGAATGTTAGACAGATTAAGACCGTCGCGGTACTGATCAATCAACGATACTTTGTCATCGCTGAGCGTTGATACTCGGTGCCACAGCACGTACAGCGGGTGATCTGCCTCAACGGTAAGATCGCGCACGCGGTGCAGCATCGGCAGTGCTTCAGCCGGCGTTTCCAACAGCAATACCAGCGCATAGCGTTTACGAGCCCACTCCCAGTCGTATTCATTCTGATTACGAGCGGGCAGCGGTTTGCTGTTACTCAGGGTAATGAAGCTGATCCAATCAGTTACGATGTCTAGGTTTCCACCAAACGCCTCGCTTTCCGTCAGCTTTCTTAACTGAGATTCACTCAGCCAAGGGCAGCGGCGTATCCAGCTCAACGCCTGTAGGAAAGCGTCACCCTCCTTGTCGGCAAACAGCTCAGGTACTGGTTCTGAGGCTTCGCTAAACAGCCACTGGGTAAAAGCGGCAATGACATTCGATGTTTGCAGCCAGCTTCGGTTTTCTTCTGCCTGACGCTGAAGCTCGCGGAGGATAAACGCGTCCAGCGGGCTGTCAGGGAGTGGTTCATCAATAATCTGCTGTAGCAGAGCTTCGTCGCCAAGGTGCAGCATCGCAGCGTGGCGATACAGGCGCAGCAGCGGATCGCTGCCGTTTTCGGCGATAAGGTGGCGCAAAATAGCAGTCTGAGGGCTTTCGGTTGTTCGCCAAAGAACGTAGTCGGCAGCGACTGGCGGCAAATTGAGTAAAGAGGCTTCACTCCAGCGCAGCAGTGTTTTGCCCGTTTGTACACGGGTCAGATAGCTTTGCGCCGGTGAGTCGGCAGTAATGCTCTGCGGGCTGGGGTATTGGGGGCGATCCAGTGCCTGTATCAGCAGAGGCAGCCTTTCCGGCGCAAATTCCTGACTCCAGGAAAGCAGCCAAGCCTCTGAACCTGCGTGGCTTTCCATGTCGTGCAGGCGGATCCAGAACGGCAGAGCTCGCTCGTTGTGACCACACAGGGCGCACTGCGAGGCATAAAGCCAGAGCCAGTCAATATCTTCTGGATTGTTGGTCATCTGCCGCAGGCTATAGGCCATTAACCCTTCGTCGGCAATTCCGGCATGGGTGTACCAGCGACAGCGAAGCAGCATCAGCTCGGGTGAGTCCGGCCAGTATACGGCGTGGTGCTGATCCAGATAGGCGCTGAGCATCCACGTTGGTCGCTCCCAGAACAGATAGTGAATGGTTTCGATATGGCTGACGATCGCATCTTGAGCTGCCAGAGGCAGGCTCGACAGCTGCGTCATGTCAAAGAAGTCGTCTTTATCCAGAAAGTTGAGATAACGCTCGACGAGTTCCATCCGCTCGCCGGACAGCTCACTAAGGCGCTGCTTCCAGCGCAGCCGCTCGGAGAGCAGGCGCGCGCAGGTTTTAGAAATATTCTCGGCGTCCTCCAATACGTCCAGCAGCGGCCAGCACAGCTGATTGACAACGCTGATAGAGTGGCTATCCAGATGTTGGATAAACTCGTGCCACGCCAGCGGCTCATAGCGCTTTTCCGGCGCTTGAAGCAGTTGGCTAAGGGCTTCCAGCACGCTATCGATTTCAGAAGGTTGCTTATTGGATGCGGAACCTGCCTGAGTTTCACCGTTTTCTTTGTCTTGATCTTGAGCGAGATCTTTTAGCGACGTAGGCGTCTCGACACGTACGGACACGGGCTTAAAAGCGGCCTGCGCGTTTTTATTGGCCTCTTCATAAGCCAATCGGAGGTTTTTGAATCCCTCAGGATCTTTTTCTGGATGGTGCTCCGGCAGCTTTTTGCGGTAGGCGTCGCGAATAGCATCTCTGTCGTCAGTTGGCTCAATGCCCAAAATTTCCCAGCAGTTCAGACTCATTGCCAATCGACCTCCGCCAGAGAATCAGGCTTTTCCATGTCTATCTGTTCCATATCAATATCCCAGGGAAGACGCTGATAGGGGCTGTCTTCTCCGCCCAGAAGCCGATTGCATACGTTCACATTGCTGGCCTGTAGCCCTTGATTGTTGAGAGCACAGGGCTTAAGCGTAGGGTCTTCTTCTCTCAGCGACAGCCAGTAAGAGCGACCGATGATAAAGCCTGACGCGTAGGTCTGCCAGTTTGCGTAGTAGTGGCGCGCGCGACGGGCAATGCGGCTTTGAAACCACAGGCTTTCCTCTTCGGTCAGCCAGCCGTTAAGGACACCAATGCGGCATAAAAAGCCCATTCGGCTAAGATCCCAAGCGCGGATACCTCCGTCGCCACACACCATGGCGGTGCTGGCAATAAATTCCAGCAGAGGTCGACGCGCAGCTTCCTGATGGAGACAGTATTCTTTCCAGCGACTGGGCGTTAGGCGGTGCCACAGGTAGTAGGGGGAAGACAGATTCTCGGCATGACCGTCGTCAACCATGCGGGTAACGGTATCGATAAGGGCGGATTTGGAGTCAATATCCCAGCTGTCCGTAAGATCTACTTTTTTACTGTTAGGATATAAGTTAGGGGCAGTATAGGTAGCGCCGTAGTCCAGATTCATCGCCGCCATCGGTGCCGAAAGGGCAAACAGCCAGTGTTGGTGTAGTTGGTCCATCAATTCGCAACTCTGAGGATGAAGATTATTTTTTGGATACTACTACAGAACAAAGGGTGAACAAAGTCGGGGCGAAAAATGTGTTGTCAATGATGACGTATACTGTTATCACATAGGCCTCGCGCGTTTCTGGTGCGGCTATCCTAAAGAAAATCACTCGCTTTTCCTCTTCTATTACCTATATGGGGGCTCGCCTGGTGCCATATTCAACAACCACGCAAAAGGCAGGGATGCATAAAGCGGTCACTCAGCGTCGGCTGCTGACCATTGCCGGACTAGGATGGATGTTTGATGCTCTTGACGTCGGCCTGCTGTCGTTTTTACTCGCCGCGCTCAAGCAGGACTGGGGATTAACCGCTCAGCAGCTGGGGTGGATAGGCAGCGTTAACTCTATCGGCATGGCGGTGGGCGCCTTTGTGTTTGGCGTGATGGCCGATAAAACCGGGCGAAAGTCGGCCTTTATTGTGACGCTGCTGCTGTTTTCTGTCGGCAGCGGCCTGACTGCGCTGGTGTCCACGCTGGGTGCGCTGTTAGCGCTGCGCTTTGTGATCGGCATGGGGCTAGGCGGTGAATTACCGGTGGCGTCAACGCTGGTGTCTGAAAGCGTTGCATCTCACGAGCGGGGGCGCGTTGTTGTACTGCTTGAGAGCTTTTGGGCCTTTGGCTGGCTGGCGGCGGCGCTGATTGCCTACTTTGTTATTCCTGACTATGGCTGGCGTGCGGCGATGCTGCTCAGTGCGCTGCCCGCGTTTTACGCTATCTATCTGCGGCTGCACCTGCCGGATTCGCCGCGCTATGTCGAAATGGCCGCTGAAAAACGGCGCCCGTCCATTCTGGACAACGTGAGGGCGGTGTGGTCCACGGACTACCGACGCGCCACCGTGATGCTGTGGATCCTCTGGTTCTGTGTGGTGTTTTCTTACTACGGCATGTTCCTGTGGCTGCCGAGTGTGGTGATGCTTAAAGGCTTTAGTCTGGTGAAAAGCTTCCAGTACGTGCTCATCATGACGCTGGCGCAGCTGCCCGGCTACTTTACCGCCGCCTGGCTGATTGAGCGCGTTGGCCGCAAGTTTGTGCTGGCGGTCTATCTGACCGGGACGGCTGTCTGCGCGTATTTCTTTGGCGCGGCCGACTCCGTGGCCCTGTTACTCACGTTTGGCATGCTGCTGTCGTTCTTTAACCTTGGCGCCTGGGGTGCGCTGTACGCCTATACTCCAGAGCAGTATCCAACGGCAATTCGCGCTACCGGCACCGGTATGGCGGCTTCCATAGGCCGAGTGGGCGGGATTCTTGGGCCACTGATGGTGGGCTATTTGGTAGCGGTAAACGCTTCTATTTCGCTGATTTTCAGCCTGTTCTGTATCTCAATTCTTATTGCAGTGCTGGCAGTGATTTGGCTTGGGAAAGAGACGCGGCGAACGGAGCTGATGCCCTAGCGTTTCTCTTGTCAGTGTGTTCCATGCGGCAAACGGCTACAGCTTGGAATACACTTGATAAGACAGCGTGACGCAAAGCGGTACGGGTATCATGCGATTTGCGTTGGCAAGAGGCTTACGATTGGCTAAGGAGAACCTATGGTTGTTGAAAAAGGGCACTATCCTATTCGTCTGAGCCAGATTGACGATCTCAGCACTATTGCCAGTATTGAGCGCGCCGCTGCGTCGCTGTTTTCCTTTGATATTTTGCCCGAAGAGGAGCAGCAGGAGACACTGCCGATGTCAATGCTGGAGCTGGCGCAGTCAGAAAAGCGTCTATGGGTAGCAGCCGACGCACAGGATGAACCCATGGGATTTATTCTGATGGATGCCGTCGGCGACTGGGGATGGGTGAAGGAAGTGGGCGTTCATCCGTCGTTTGGCCGTCGAGGGATCGGCCGTCGTTTAATTGATACCGCTATTGTCTGGTCTCGTCATCAGGGCAGCAGCTATGTGGGTCTTACCACCTTTCGCGACGTAGCGTGGAACGGCCCGTTTTATCGCCGCATCGGTTTTAACGACTTTGGTCAGCAGGCGCTGCCGGCATTCCTACAGGATGCCCTAGTGCAGGAGCAGGTTTGGAGCCGAGCGCCGCGTATTGCTATGTATTTAAACCTGTAGCGCTGAAGGCTAGGCCTCAGATATCGCCTGTAAATATTTATCCAACACGATGTTTCTGCCACACAGCACGACGGCGATTCGTCTACCCTTAAATTCGGGCATCAGTCGTAAAGCCGCAGCAAGAGCAACGCCAGCGGCGCCTTCTACCATCCATCGGTCAGTGTCAGCAAGCAGGCGCATAGCGCGCCGAATTTCCAGCTCACTCACCAGCACGCAGCGGTCAATCAGCTGCTGGCAGAGGGGAAAGGTGATTGAACCCGGCTCAATACCTCCCGCAGTGCCGTCCGACAGGGTGTCGAATTCAGGAGCGTCAACGATTTCTCCTGCCTGAAGGCTAGCGTACATAGCGGGTGAATTTTCTGGCCAGCAGCCGATAATCTGCGTTTTGGGGGACATTTTCTTCACGATGCTGCCAACGCCGGAGATCAGCCCGCCACCACCGACGGCGACAAACACCGCGTCAAGGTCAGGAGCCTGCTCTGCCAGCTCTGCGCCGACCGTGCCCTGGCCTGCAATAATATCGAGATCGTTATAGGGTGAGATGAACAGGGTGTTTTGTGCTGCTGCCCGTTCTGCTGCGGCCTTTTCTGCCTCTAGCGCTCCGCCCTCAACCAGCTCGACCTGAGCGCCGAAGGTGCGTATGGCATCGAGTTTTACTTTGGCCGCTGTCGTTGGCGCGAAAACGGTTACCGGAACGCCGAAGGCGCGCGCCGCCAGCGCCAGAGCCTGCCCGTGGTTACCGGTTGACGCCGTAATCACACCGTTTTCTCGCTCTTCATTGCTCAACAGGCGCACTTTATTTACCGCGCCGCGGTATTTGAACGAACCGGTGTGCTGCACGTGTTCGCATTTGAGAAACACTTCGCAGCCGTTCATCAGTGACAGCGGCGCGCTGAGTTCCAGCGGCGTTGTTCTCACCTGAGGGCGAATGCCCAGATGAGCGTCAACGATTTGGCGAATAAGGGAATCCATGAGATCTCCTGAAGTGCTGAGGGCAGTGGCTTAGTTTTATCTCGACTAGAGGGACAATGTCGAGAGAAAAGGTCTTTTTTGCGGCGCAGCGCGGAAAAACCGCGTCGTTGACCGTGACAGCACCGGATTTATCTTGCAACATAAAAATTCCCAAGGTGACAAGCAGGAGCAGCGATGAAAGAGACAGAAAAACAGGTGACCTATACGCCCTGCAACCATCAGTTAACCAACGTCAACGTCTGGACGCCGGACAGCCAGTGGCTGGTTTATGACGTGCGCCCTAGCGGCGCGTCGTTTACCGGGCAGACCATTGAACGGGTAAATATAGAAACCTGTGAAGTGGAAGTGGTGTATCAGGCAGAACCTGAGAGCTTTGTTGGTGTGGTGACGGTCAGCCCGACTGAACCGGTTCGCTACGTGTTTATTCACAGCCCGGAAAAGCCGGATGCAGAGTGGCACTACGACTTTCACCATCGGCGAGGCGTTATCGTTACCGAGCCAGACAGAGCTAAAGCGGTGACGCTGGACGCTATGGATATCACTCCGCCGTTTACCCCCGGAGCGCTGCGCGGCGGCTCTCACGTTCACGTTTTCAGCCATGACGGCGACTTCCTGAGTTTTACCTATAACGACCACCTGATGCATGAACGCGGCGCCGAGTTCGACCAGCGCAACGTCGGCGTGGCAGTCACGCTTCATCCGGTGCGAGTAGACAAGCAGCACCCGAGGGAATATGACGGCAGTCATTTCTGCGTATTGGTGAGCCAAACTGTTGCTCACCCGCAGCCGGGCAGTGATGAAATCAGCCGCGCCTACGAAGAGGGCTGGGTGGGGCAAGAAGGCTATATCAACGCTGACGGCTTTCGTCAGCGCCGGGCGCTCGCCTTTATTGGTGACGTCAGGTCTGAGGACGACAGTAAAATTCCTGAAGTGTTTATTGTCGATCTGCCGCAAGAGCCTGAAGCTTATACACAGGCCGGTTTAGCGCCTCTGGCGGGGACTCCCGACACTTTGCCTTCGCCACCACACTCTGTTCGTCAGCGTCGGCTGACCTACACGGCAGATCGCCGCTTTCCCGGTATTGCAACCTCCCCTCGTCACTGGCTTCGCAGCTCGCCTGACGGCAGCAAAATCGCCTTTCTGATGAAAGACGACTTCGGCGTTGTGCAGGTTTGGCTGGTCTCCCCACTGGGCGGTGAGCTTAAACAGGTGACGGACGGCGAGTTTGGCGTACAGTCAGCCTTTACCTGGAGCCCTGACGGGCGAAGCTTGGCATTTGTGATGGACGGCAGCGTTGCGCTATGTGACGTTAACAGCGGAGTGGTCACACGCCTGACGGAAAAGCAGTCGGAAAACCACCCTTGTTCCGATGCGGTGGTCTTTTCACCCAACGGAAAATACATCGCCTATATGCGCGAAGTGGATGGTTTTATTCAACTATTCGTCACCGGCACAGAAATGGATGGCTGGGAAACTGGTGAAGGCATGGAGTAGCAGTCTATAATGTGTTGGATCCGTCGGGAAAAGAAGGCTGTATGGTTGCCTTTTTCCTTCACCGGCGCATTTTTCACTTATATCCATGTTGGAGAAGAGAATGGGAATTTTATTCAATTTTGTAAAGGAAGCGGGCGAAAAGCTTTGGGATAACGTCTCTAGCAAACCGGAAGATAAAGTTGCAAAGCTCAAGGAGCACCTGAGCAAGGCAGGGCTGCCGGGTATGGATAAGATCGATATCGACGTTAAAGACGACACTGTCGTCGTTGGCGGCGCGGCAGCGGACCAAGAGCTGAAAGAAAAGCTGATGGTCATTCTTGGCAACGTAGAGAGCATTGGCAAGGTTGAAGACAAGCTGAACGTCGATCAGCCGTCTGAAGCGGGCAATTTCTACACCGTGAAAAAAGGCGATACTCTGAGCGGCATTGCGAAGTCACAGTACGGTAACGCCAATAAGTACATGGTTATCTTCGATGCCAATAAGCCGATGCTGAGCCATCCGGACAAGATCTATCCGGGGCAGGTGCTGCGTATTCCTAAAGCGTAATTTACGGCGCACTACTTTTATCACCCCGTTGGTATATGCTGGCGGGGTTTTTTTATAACTAAAACGAACCCCTCAGTAAGGTAAACCGTCATGGATGAAGCCGCGTTAAAAGCGTATTTGGTCGAACGCGTCAGGGCATTTGGCGAGACGTGGAACGAGATTGAAAACGATATTCGCACCCGTAGCGAAGAAGAAGATAAGTCTTTGCGTAAACAGTATCCCGGCGTTGAATACCACTATGCGCCGCGTACTGACTGGTTTACGCCCTTTGGCGATCGCATTGCACCGCTGTTTGACGAATATTGTACCGACAAGCGCAGAGTGTACGGCGGCAAAAGCCCCAAGAGCTTCGGCTTTCCGTCAAAGTTTGCCGGAATTGAAAGCCTATTGGACGCGCAGGTCGAGCTAAAGACCAAAAGCCGTGCCGAAGTGTATATAAAAACACAGACGGATTTTCAGGATGAGTATCTGTTTGTTATGTTGAAGAAGGCCGGAGAGTGGCGAATCGACAGCTACAAAGGCCGCCGCTACGGTAGCGAAAATTGGCGTTCACAAATACTTTAACTGAATCATTTATCTAGCTTCTTTATCTCTTAAGACCGTGGGATTAGCGCTCTTTTTTCATTGCTGACGCCAAGCTTGGAAATTTCAGCAAAGCGTTGAAAGGGCGTTACGGCATAGTATTAAAGCCCGTTCTTTATATTCTTCTTTCTCTCCGCGTTAAACACCATTTTTTATTTTCATATATTTCATATTGTTAATATTTCTCTTTAGATCTATTTCACAGTTTCCACATCCTGTCATTGCCTTTCTTTTTCGCTTCTCATAATTTGCTAACTCGACGCAGCATTGAGTTGGAGCGAGCATGGCAAAGATTTTTTTCATCGGTGTCGACGTGGGATCCGCCAGCGTCAGGGCCGGAATATTCACGCAGAAAGGCGAACGGCTGGCCTTTGCCGTTCGGCCTATTCAGCAGTTTCACTCGGGTGAAAGCCAAGTGGAGCAGTCCTCGCAGAATATCTGGCAGCGCGTATGCGAAACGGTGAAAGAGGCGGTTGCGCTTTCTGGCGTTGATGCAGATGCCATCGGTTCTATCGGCTTCGATGCTACCTGCTCGCTGGTAGCTGTAGGTTCTGACGGCAGTTCGATTTCGGTATCGGAGAGCGCCTCTCCCGAAAGGGATATCGTGATGTGGATGGACCATCGCGCCACGGAGGAGGCCACCGCTATCAATCTGACTAACGACCCGGCGCTTGCCTATGTCGGCGGCGAGGTCAGCGTTGAGATGGAATTACCCAAGATTTTATGGTTAAAGCGCCACTACCCGGAACGCTATCAGCGGGTATGGCGCTTTTTCGATCTGGCAGACTATTTAGTGTGGCGCGCCAGCGGTGCCGACGCTGCCAGCGTGTGTACGCTGACCTGCAAGTGGAACTATCTTTCCCACGAAGAGCGCTTTAGCGAAAGCCTGCTGGCGGGCGTCGGTCTGGAAGACGTGCTGACCAAAGTGCCGTCAAAGGTTCTGGCGCTTGGTGAACGTGCAGGAACGCTGTGCGAAAGCGCTGCCGGTCAGCTTGGCCTGACGACGAAAGTCGTGGTTGCCGGCGGCATTATCGACGCCCACTCGGGGGGATTGGCACTGGCGGCGGCTAACCCAATGGGCAGCCTAACGATTATCAGCGGCACGTCAAACTGCCATATGGTGGTCAGTCCTGAGCCGGTGATGGTACCCGGCGTTTGGGGGCCCTACTTCGGCGCCATGATCCCAAACCTTTGGCTTAATGAAGGGGGGCAGAGCGCCGCCGGAGCCCTAGTCGACTGGACGCTGAATCAAAGCGCGGCGTGGGGCGCGCTGGTCGCAGAGGCAAAAGCCTTGGACAAGAGCCCCTATGCGCTGTTGAACCGTCTGGTTGAGCAGCTGGAACAGCGCGAAGCTTACCCGACCTGCCACTATCACGTTTTGGCCGATCATCACGGTAACCGCTCACCGCGCGCCAATCCGGACGCGCGCGGCATGGTATCAGGGCTTTCCCTTGAAACCGGCGTTGACGAGCTGGCGCGACGCTATTTAGCGACGCTGCAGGCCATTGCCTACGGCACGCGCCATATTATCGACGCCCTGGTGGACGCGGGTCATCAAATTGACCGAATCATCATGTGCGGCGGCGCGACCAAGAACCCGCTGTGGCTGCGGGAGTACGCCAACGCCACCGGGCGCGCTATCCATCTGGCAGAAGAAGAGGATGCGGTAACGTTGGGCGCAGCACTGCTTGGCGCCGTTGCCTGCGGCGCGTTTAAAGGCTTTGCCGAGGCGGCTCGCGCCATGGTGCGCGAGGGGAAACTCATCGAGCCGGACGCCTCCACTTATGCCTTTCACGACGCCAAGTACCGTGTCTATCTCCAAATGTATCAGGACCAGCAGCGCTACGCCGACGTGATGTATCACGCGTGTTCCCTTTCGCTTGATAAATAAATTCATAAACCAGTTAACGAACCGATTGATAAAAACAGGACGACTAACATGCTTACACTTTCTCTTCCTCCTTCACCGCCAACCGTTGGCGTTAATGCGCGTCAGGTTTTGATGGTAACTAACGCTGACCTGCGCGAGCCTGCTAACGTGACCTGCTGGCCGGTACAGGAAAAGTTTGAACAAAAGCTGGCGCAGGCGCTTTCCGATCAGGGTTACGAGATGAAGCGCGCCCACCCCGTTAGCAAAGACAGAGGCCACGGCTTTATCAGCAGCCAGAAAGAGGGCAGCGACCTGTTCGCCGCGATTGACCCCGACGCGCCGGTGATCGTACTGCTGACTGCATGGCAGTATTCTCACCACGTCGCGCCGTCGCTGGCGAAGCACCGCGGCCCGGTGCTGCTGCTGGCCAACTTTGACGGCACCTGGCCCGGCCTGGTGGGGATGCTGTGCCTGGCGGGCACGCTGACCAGCCTCGGCAAGCCCTATTCTCGCCTGTGGTCAGAGAATTTTGACGACGACCTGTTTACCAACGGGCTGCAAACCTGGCTGCGCTACGGCGGGCTGTCCCACAAGACGGGCTACCTGCACGACGTGGCGACCAGTCATCCGGTGATGGCAACGCCAGAAGGGGCAATCGGTCGCGAAGTGGGTGAGTATATTCTGCGCCACAAGGCGATCCTTGGCCTGTTCGACACCTTCTGCATGGGGATGATTAACGGCGTGTTCCCGCAGCAGGCGCTGGTTAACATCGGCATGCCGCTGGAGTCGCTGTCGCAGTCTGCCCTGCTGGTGGAGATGGCGAAGGTGCCGGACGCGCTTCGCGAAGCCTGCCTGAAGTGGTACGAAGATCGCGGAATGACGTTTATGTTCGGCACAGATAGCAAAACCGAACTGACCCGCGAGCAGGTGAAAGAACAGTGTGCGATGATGATCGCCATGGCGCGCTTTACCAAGCGCTTTGGCCTGTCGGCGGTTGGTGTGCAGTACCAGCAGGGGCTGAAGGACAGCTGCGCGGCATCGGACTTTGCTGAAGGGGCTATCGGTTCAACCGAACGTTTCCCGATCCCAGACGAGAACGGCGATATTATTTGCCCTAATCAGCCGATCCCCTGTATCAACGAAGTCGATATGGGCACCGCCATTCCGCAAACCATGCTTTGGCGCCTGCTGTCAGGGCTTGGCCTGCCGTCGGAAACTACGCTGCACGATATCCGCTGGGGCAGCGAGTATCAGGGCGTGTTCTACTGGGACTTTGAGATTTCCGGCGCGGTGCCGTTTGAGCATCTGAAGGGTGGCATTGCGGGTGCAACTGGCTACCGTCAGCCGTCGATGTTCTTCCCTTACGGCGGCGCGACCATCTGTGGTCAGGGCAAGGCAGGGCGCTTTGTCTGGGCGCGAGCGCACTATGAAGGAGCTGACGTGATTATGCACATCGGCACCGGCCATGCGGTTGAGCTGCCGAAAGAAGAGTTTGAGCGCCGCCGCCGCGCTACAAACTACGAGTGGCCGCTGCTTAACGGCGTGCTGGACGGCGTGACGCGCGACGATCTGATGGCGGGTCACCAGAGTAACCACATCACCATTGCCTATGTGGATGAAGCCCATCTGCACGGTGTGCTGAAGGCGTTTGTGGCGCAGTGTCTGACGCAGGGCATTCGGGTTAAGGTCGCCGGTGAGGCGTATAAAGCGCTTGGAAAGGGTGTGTAACATGAGCAATCAGAAATACGTTGGCGTGTGGCCGGTTATGTTGACGCCTTTTGACGAGCGTAAAGAGATCGACTGGGCGTCGCTGGAAAAGCTGGTGGAGTGGTATCTGGCGGCGGGCGTGCACGGCCTGTTTGCCGACTGCCAGTCAAGCGAGATGTTTTTCCTCAGTGACGACGAAGCCCGTAAACTGGTGCGCTTTATCGTTGAGAAGGTTGACGGGCGCGTGCCGGTAGTGGCTTCTGGCCACACGGCGACGGCGTTTGATCACCAGCGTGAGCAGGTCGCGGGCATGGCGGAAACCGGCGTCGACGGCGTGATCTTTATCAGCAACCGTTTGGCGCAGGCGGGTGAGAGCGACGAGGCAGCGCTGGAGGCGCTTAAGCAACTGACGGTGGCGGTGCCTGAGCGCGTTGATTTAGGCATTTACGAATGCCCGTATCCCTACAAGCGGCTGCTGTCGGACGATACCGTTGCCTGGTGCGCGCAGAGCGGGCGCTACGCGTTTATCAAGGATACCTGCTGCGATATCAATATCATCAAGCGTCGGCTGGCGCTGTGCGAAGGCAGTCGGCTGCACTTGGCGAACGCCAACAGCCAGACGCTGCTGGCGTCGTTTCAGGCCGGCTGTCATGCGTTTAGCGGCGTAATGGCCAACTTCCACCCTGAACTGTACGTTTGGCTGTACGAGCAGTGGCGGAACGAGCCGGAAAGGGCGCAGAAGCTGTCTGACTATCTGTCGACCGCAGCGCTGATTGAGCACGTCGATTACCCGATATGCGCGAAATATTTCCAACAGTCGATTGGAAATTTCCGTACCATAGCCTGCCGAGTGCGCAACAGCGGCGGCTTTACTCAGACTTTCTTCCCGCAGGCGACGGACGCGATGGTTCGGCTGGGGCAGGACGTCAAAGGCGCGTTAAAGCTATAAGAAAAAAGAGGTTACGCTATGGATTTTGTTAAATCACAAGCTCAGTTCCTGTTGGATAAGAACGACTTGCCGTTCAACAACTGCCATGCGTCGACGATCGCCGTGCTGCCCGATCGCGACCGCGTTTTGGTCGCCTATTTCGCTGGTCAGAAAGAGGGCAGCGGCGATACCGCTATCTGGCTGTCTGTGCGTGACTCCGTAAGCGCTGGCGGCCAATGGCAGCCCGCCCGGCGCATCATAGCTGAAGCGGGGCTGGCCCACTGGAATCCGGTACTGCACGCGCAGGACGGCAGACTGTGGCTGTTCTACAAGGTCGGCCCGGACGTCCATCATTGGACCACGCGCATCGCTACCTCCGACGACGACGGCGAAAGCTGGAGCGAACCTCGCGAGCTGGTTTCTGGCGAAAGCGCGCCGCGCGGGCCCGTTAAAAATAAGCTGTTGGTGATGTCCAACGGCGAGTGGCTGGCGCCCGGCTCGGTGGAAGACGACCGCTATTGGGACGCTTTCGTCGATCTTTCTGACGATCGTGGTACAAGCTGGAACAGGGTGGATATTCCCATTGAACACGTCCAGCCAGTCTCAGCAAAAGAGGGGGGCGTCTGGCAGGGGTTAAAGAACGACGCCCTGTGGGAAACCGATCTGGAGCGAGTCTTTCAGTGGGACGGCGTGATCCAGCCGACCCTGTGGGAGTCTGAATCGGGCTGTGTGCACGCCATGATGCGCAGCACTCGCGGCCAAGTCTACCGCAGCGACTCGCAGGACTACGGCCGCAGCTGGAGCCCGGCCTATGCGACGTCGCTTCCTAATAACAACAGCGGCATTGACGCCGCGACAATGGATAGTGGGCTGCTGGTGCTGGCCTATAACCCGATTGCCGGTAACTGGGGACGTCGCTATCCTATTTCCCTTTGTTTCTCAAACGACAACGGAATGAGCTGGTCGCCGCTGCTGGACTTAGAGAGTGGCGAAGGGGAGTTTTCCTATCCGGCGATTGTTGCCGAAGGCCGTACTCTTCACGTGACCTACACGTGGAACCGTAAGAACATCGTGTACCAATGCATAACGCTCTAATATGACGCTGTATAACAATAAACTGTGGAGAACCCTCATGAAGAAAGGCTTACTTACCACACTGACTGCTGCGATGACTCTGCTGGTGCCGTTTGGTATCGCACAGGCTGAGCAGGTCTTAACCTACCCTACCAAAAACGTTGAAGTCGTTATTCCGAAAAATCCCGGCGGAGGTACCGACACTTCGGCCCGCACCGTCATTGAATTTGCCCGTGACCGGATGCCAAAAGGCACCATGTTTGTGCCGGTTAACAAGCCTGCTGGCAACGGCCTGACCGGACTTATCGAGGTCGCCAAGGCTAAGCCGGACGGCTATAAGCTGGTGATGACCACCGTGGAGCTGGCGATGTTCCCGCACCAGGGCAAGTCGCCGGTGACCTACAAGGACTTCACGCCGCTGGTCACCACCATCGCTGACCCAGTGGCGGTAGTGGTGAACGCCAAGTCTCCTTATACCTCTTTGCAGTCTTTTGTCGACGCAGCCAAGGCTGAACCGGGCAAGCTGAAGGTTGGTAACTCCGGCATGGGCGCCATTTACCATCTGGCGGCAGTCAATATGGAGAAGCAGCTGGGCGTCAAGTTTAACCACATTCCTTATAACGAAGGCACTGGCCCCTCAATCGCCGCTCTGGTGGGTGGGCACATCGATGCTGTGTTGACCACGCCGGGCTCGGTGAAGTCACAGGTAGATGCAGGCATGCTGAAAGTGCTGGGCGTCATGGACGAGAAGCGCTTTGAGCTGTTCCCGGACGTTCCAACCTTCAAAGAAGCTCTGGGGCTGGATGTTAACGTGAAAATGCGTGCTTGGGCGGTGTTGGCGACGACGGCTAAAGTGCCTGACGATGTGAAAAACCAGCTGGTAGGTGCCTTTACTGAAGTAGTGAAAACTCCAGCCTATCAGGAAGCGCTGAAGAAGCAGGGCATTATGCCGGTAGTGATCGCCGGTGATGACGCCTACAACATGATGAAAGAAGACGACGAGATGTATAAAGCGCTGATTGCTGAAACCATGAAGAAGTAGTCAACGGCAATAGCTCCCGCCGGCTAGCGTCGGCGGGAGGGAGACATCCCCATGCGGAAAATGAATATTCTGGTCGGCGCATTTTCGGTGCTGTTTGGCCTGCTCATCCTCTATCTCTCTAAAGATATGAGCATGTTTGATGAATACGGCGTGCCGGGCGAACGGTTCTGGCCCTACGGGCTGGCGTGGCTGTTTATTGGGCTCGGTGTGTTGCAGTGGATTGAAGTGGCGGTTCGAAGGCTGAGTCTGGCGGATGCAACGGTAGACCTCGGTTCTATTTCGGTGCGTAGAGCCTATCTGGTAGCGGGGGTATTGGCGCTGTACGGCGTGCTGCTCAACTACGCGGGCTTCATTATCGCCACCGTCGTGCTTATCCCGGTGTTGATGTGGATGATGGGGGAGCGGCGGCTCGGCTTTATTGCGGTGATGACGGTAGCTATCGTGGCTGTGATTTATGTGTCATTCACGATGATTTTCAACTCGCCACTGCCTATCTCTGAATTTTTAGAATAGTTTTTAGAATAAAGGACGAAGGAATAGCGATATGAATGAAGTTCTGGAAGCCCTTTTTATCGTATTCAGCCTGGAAACCGTCTCCATGATCCTGCTCGGCGTGCTGGCAGGCATTATTATCGGCGCGCTGCCGGGGCTGACCGTCAACATGGGCATCGCGCTACTGCTGCCGCTGACCTACTCGTTTCAGGGCATGACGGGAATTTTGCTGCTGCTCGGTGTCTACTGTGGCGCAGTGTACGGTGGCTCGATTACCGCCATCCTAATAAGTACGCCGGGTACGCCCGCATCGGCGGCGACGGTGCTTGACGGCTATCCGATGGCGAAAAAGGGCGAAGCTGGCCGAGCGCTGGGGCTATCAACCCTTGCCTCTATGTTTGGCGGCCTGTTCAGCACCGTGGCGCTGGTGATGATTGCGCCTATGCTGGCAAAGGTGGCAACCGGTTTCTCTGCGCCTGAGTACTTCGCGCTGGCGGTATTCGGTATCAGCATTATTACCAGCGTGTCGTCGCAGTCGATAATCAAAGGGCTTATCGGCGGAGCGCTCGGCCTGTTTATTGCGACCATCGGGCTAGACCCGATGACCAGCGGCATGCGCTTTACCTTTGACTCCATCTACCTGATGGGCGGTATCTCCTTTATTCCCGTGCTGGTTGGGCTGTTTGCGTTCTCTCAGGGGCTCTTAAGCTTCGAAGAGGACAATCGCGAACGGCTGGTCGGGCAGGTGAAAAAGATGAAGGCTAACATCACGCGCATTCTGCCGACCTGGCTGGACTTTAAGCGTGTGCTGCCAACCTATATTCGTTCCTCGGTGATCGGTACTGGCATTGGTGCAGTGCCGGGCGTCGGTGGCGACATCGCGTCGTTTATCGCCTATAACGAAGCTAAACGCTGGTCAAAGCATCCGGAAGAGTTTGGTCACGGCTCACCCGAGGGTGTGTCTGCACCGGAAGCGGGAGCTAACTCGGTGGCGGGCGGCGCGATGGTGCCGCTGATGACGCTCGGCATTCCCGGCGACGGGGCCACGGCGATCATCATGGGGGCTTTCATGGTGCAGGGGCTGGCACTAGGGCCACAGCTGTTTACCGACCATCCGGTTGAAGTGAACTCTATCTTTATTGGCCTGTTCGCGGCTAACCTGTTTATGGGCATCATGGGATTTATGGGCATGCGTCTGTTCGCCAGAGTGATGGATGTGCCCAGACGCGTGCTGGTACCGGTGATTTTCATCCTGTGCAGCGTAGGAGCCTACGCGGTCAACCACAGCATGACGGACGTGTTTGTCATGATGGGCTCGGGTTTTCTGGCCTATATCATGATTAAGCTAGAGTTTTCCATGTCGCCGATTGTTATCGGCATCATTCTTGGCCCGATGGCGGAGTCCAACCTGCGTCGTGCCCTGATGATGTCCGAAGGCGATCCTTCCGTGCTGCTGACGCGTCCTATCTGTGCTACTTTCTTGGTCATTGCACTGCTGACGCTGCTGCTGCCGATCGTCGGCCCTAAAATCAAGTCGTTTCTCCGCGTGCGCAAAGCCGCGCGTGGGCAGGCGTCTAAGTAATCACTCGTGCCGATTGTTCGATCCTCGGGGCAATCGGCGCTCTTCTCGCTCCCTTCCATTAGCTACTATTAGCTACCGCTACATAAACAGACACAATTGCCGTATCCTGTTCGGCTGGGCGGGTGTCGCCGTGATGGAGCAATAACGGATAAAGAAGCATGGCCAAAACCATTGAGCAGATAGCTAACGCGCTGGACCTGTCGATTACCACAGTACGGCTGGTGCTGAACGGCAAAGCGGAGCGCTATCGCATTAGCGTGAAAACGCAGGAAAAGATTGCCGACTACGTTAACGAATACGGCTACACCGTTAACCACACCGCCCGCAGCCTGAAACTCAACAAAACTGAAACCTTCGGTTTGGTCATTCCCCGGCTGTCTAACCCCTTTTTCGCCGCGCTGGCGGAGCTTTTAGAGATCCGCTGCCGGGAGATGGGTTATCAGCTCACCATCAGCTGTACCTATGGCGATCCGAAGTATGAAAACCGACTGGTGAAATCGCTGGAGGAGCGCAACGTCGACGGCATTTTTGTTGTTTCCGTCGATGCCAAAAGCCAGCTGCACCACGTTAGGCACCGCAGTAAGCCGCTGGTGTTTCTCGATCGAGACTTCGGCGTTGAGGGTTCCGCCTGCGTAATCACCGACAACCGCGACGGCGGCTATCGGCTGACGGCGGCCATGCTGGAGAAGGTGCAGCAGCCCATTCACTTCTTTGTCGGCGATGTCGGGCTGCCTACCATTGCCGATCGCCTGAGCGGGTACGTAGATGCTATGACCGATTGCGGCATGGCACAGAGTGAGGATCATCTTTCCTATGCCGATCACAACAGAGTGGAAGACGGCGAGCTGATGATGAACCGCTACATCGAACAGCACGGCGAGTCGCCGGTGAACTTTATCGCGTCGTCCCTGCCGATCCTTGAAGGCGGCTTAAGCGTGCTGCGCGAGCGCTACGGCTACATTCCCAGCCGGATTAATATCGGCACCTTTGACGAACACGTGATGCTGAGCTTTTTGGGCAACAACCTCTGGTCAATGCGGCAGGACGAAAAGGGGCTGGTGGAAAACGCCTGCCGGATCATGCTGGCCAAGCTACAGGGAGAGGCCGCCTGCGAGCGCTTTGTGGCGAGGGCAGAGCTGATTAGTCGGGTTGGGTACGGGCTTTGAGGGCAAGGCTCCTGCTGATTTAATTCTCGAACGTTTTTATATTTGTACAATGAGACGTGATGATGGAAAAAATAAGTTACAGCAAGGCTCGTCAAAATCTGGCCGCGACAATGGTTAAAACAATCGAGGATCGGGCGCCTATTTTGATCACTCGCCAGAACGGCGATCCCTGTGTGCTTATGTCGCTTGAAGAATATGAGTCTCTTGAGGAAACGGCGTACTTGATGCGCTCTCCCGCGAACGCAATACGTCTGATGACGTCAATTGAAGAGCTGCGCTCAGGCAAAGGCGTTGAGAGGAAGCTGGATGAATGAAAATTGTTTTTTCTAGCCAGCCATGGGGAGACTATCTTTACTGGCAGCAAATGGATAAAAAGATCCTTAAGCGAATCAACGAACTGATCAAGGATATTCAGAGAACGCCTTTTGAAGGTATAGGGAAGCCAGAGCCGCTTAAACACAACCTATCAGGCTTTTGTCGCGCAGAATCACGGAAGAGCATCGGCTGGTGTATGACGTTTCCGATGATAACTTGTTTATCGCTGCCTGCCGCTACCACTATTGATATTAAGCGGAGCCACACACTAGCGTGGCTCCGCTTAATTATTTCTTTGACGCGTCTTTACGAGTTCATTCCTTTGCAAACAGCCACACGCACTCCGGCGCCATCGACAGTCGACAGGCGCCGTCGCTCGGCGGCTTAGCGCCAAAGGCGCGCACTACCGGTGAATCTTCAGAGACGTCGCGGAACAGGTACTCCCAGTGGCTGCCCAGATACATGCTGGTCAACAGCGGCAGGGTGATGGCGTTCTGCTCGGTGTCATCGTTGACCTTGACCTGCTCAACTCGTACTACAGCAATCGCGCTTTGCCCTTCTTTCATACCGGGTTCGGCTTTTCCCCACAGCGACCAACCTTTGCCCTCAATGCGGGCTAGCTCTCCACGCTGTTCGACAATGCGGCCGTTGAGCCGGTTGTTGCTGCCCATAAACTCGGCGGTGAACAGGGTGGTTGGCGCGCCATACATTTGCTGCGGCGTGCCCTGCTGTTCAATCACGCCGTTGTTAAGCAGCAGAATACGGTCGGAAATCGCCATTGCCTCACTCTGGTCGTGGGTGACCATTAGCGCTGACAGGCCAAGCTCAACAATCAGGCTGCGCAGGAACACCCGAGCCTCTTCGCGCAGCTTGGCGTCAAGGTTAGAGAGCGGTTCGTCGAGCAGCAGCACCGGCGGGTTGTAAACCAGCGCCCGCCCGATGGCGACTCGCTGCTGTTGCCCACCCGACAGCTGGTGTGGGTAGCGCTGGCCCAGCTGGCCTAAGCCAAGCTGCGTCAGCACGGCGTCCACGCGCTGCCGGGTTTCTGCCGACGGAGTTTTGCGCAGCTTCAGTGGATAGGCGATGTTGTCGAAAATAGTCATATGCGGCCACAGGGCGTAGGACTGAAACACCAGCCCAAGGTTGCGGTCTTCGACCGGAGTGATCTGGCCGCTTTTGCCGTCAAACATGACGCGATCGCCAATAGTGATTTTGCCCCGGGAAGGGCCTTCCAGCCCGGCAACAGCGCGCAGCAGAGTGGTTTTACCGCTGCCGGAAGGGCCAAGCAGTGTCACCACTTCGCCCTTGTTTAACTGCATGGAGACGCCTTTTAGTACCGGGTTAGTGCCGTAGTTCAAATACAGCTCGTCTACTGTGAGTTCAATCATTGAGTTTTACTCCAAATCGCAGGGCGATCCCTAACCCGAACATAACCAAAACGATATTGATAAACGACAGTGCCGCGACGATGTCCACTGCGCCGGTAGCCCACAGTGATACCAGCATTGAGCCGATGGTCTCTGTGCCCGGTGAGAGCAGGTAGACACCTGTTGAGTATTCGCGTTCGAAAATCAGGAACATCAGTAGCCAGGAGCCGATCAGGCCGTAGCGCGCCAGCGGCACGGTTATCTGGCGGGAGACCTGACTCTGACGCGCGCCGGTGCTGCGTGCCGCCTCTTCCAGCTCTGCGCCGACCTGAAGCAGCGCCGACGAAATCAGCCGTAGACCATAGGCCAGCCACACCACCGTATAGGCCAGCCAGACGCTGAAGATGGTGTTGCGGGTAGCGCGCATCCAAACGATGACGTTATCCCGGATCCACTGCGAGCCGGGCAGCACCGACAGATAGCCGTCGGCCAGCGATTTGTCCATCCACATCGGCGTAAACAGGAATACCCACAGGAAGGCTAATCCGGCCAGCAGGCCGGGCACTGCACGGGGCACCAGCACGCTGTAGTCGAGGAAGCGGGTAATGCGGTCTGGCTTTCGGTGCATCGCCAGGCTGATGAAGGTGTAGCAGATAACCGCCAGCGCGCCGCCGAATACGCCGATCGCAACCGAGTTGACGATGGCGCGAATAAGGTTAGGCTGGGAGAACACCGTGCGGAAGGTGTTGAGGGACAGCTGGTCGATTAGCGGCACGCCGACCCCCCAGTTGGACACGAAAGCGCGAAGTAGAATGCCGGCCAGCGGCACGAAAATAGTAACCACCAGCCACAGGATAACTACCGCGCCTGCCACCCAGCGCCATTTCCCCAGCGGCAGCGCGTGGGACTGCGACGCTTTACCTTTAACGGTAACGAAGCGGTTAGCGGTTTTCATCAGGTGGCGCTGCAGCATAATCAGCGGGATGGTAATGCTGATCAACACCACCGCGACCACCGCCATCAGGTGGTAAGAGGGGATGCCGAGCTTGTTGGTCAGCTTATACAGATAGGTCGCCAGTACTAGGTTGCCTTCCGGATCCCCCAGCACCAGCATCAGGCCAAAGACTTCCAGCCCGAGGAAGAACAGCAGCACGGTAGCGTACAGAATAGCGGGTCTGACCATCGGCAGGCTGACGGACATCATGACCCGCAGCGGCGATGCGCCGGAGATACGCGCTGCCTCTTCCACGTCTGAACCCATATTGCGCAGCGCCGATGAGATATATAGGTAAGCGTGCGGCACGTGAGTGAGGCCGGCAATGATCACAATGCTGGTCATCGAATAGATGTTCCACGGTACAAAGCCCAGCCACTCCTGCGCCCAAAGGGAGAAGAAGCCAACTGGCCCGGCGGACACCACGTAGCCAAAGCCCAGCACCATGGGGGAAACGAATACGGGTACCAGAATGGTCGGCTCAATCCAGCGACGGCCGGGCAGATCGGTACGCACAATAAGAAATGCCAGAATGCCGCCAAGGGGAATAACGATAACCACTAGCCCGATCGCCAAGATAAAGCCGCTTTTTAGCGCTTTATAAAAGTCAGGATCGTCGAAGACGAAGCGGTAGGCATCTAGCGAGAATGTCTTATCGGCGACGAAGAAGGGCGCCGAGAACAGGCTCTGAGTTACGATCAGCGCCAGCGGGCCGTAGATGAACAGCGCCGTAAGAGCCACCACGACGCCGCGCGGTAAACTCTGCTTGATTTTGCGCAATGAGTACATAGCTACTCCCAGTGAAGAGTCACTCCCTGTTGAAAAAGGCAAAAGGGCGGAGGCGCGCCAGCGCCAGCCGCCCAGACGTCATATGGAATTATTTACCGGCTGCGGTGCGCCATTTTTTCAGGTAGTCCAGCCGCTTGTTCTGTTCCAGATACTCCAGCAGGCTGTCGTTTACCGGGATCGGCTTAAGCACGGCGCCAAGCTTTTTGGTGAGGCCGTCTACGTCGTTATCGCCGGAGATATCGCTGCGAATAGAGGCGATATTGGCCTTATTAGCAACGATGTCCTGCCCCTGTTGAGAAAGCAGGTAGTCAAGCCACAGCTTGGCGGCGTTGACGTTTTTCGCCTGCTTGCTGATAAAGCTGACGCGGGAGAGCACTAGCGTGTAGTCAGAGGGGTAAACCATACCTAGAGAGGCATCTTTCGCCATGCGGGTTTTGGCATAGGGCTCAAGAATGTTAAAACCAAGCAGGTTTTCACCGGAAGAGACGCGTTCAAGCATGGTACCGGTGGAAGACTGTACGACCATGCCCGCACCGGCGGTATCTTTCAGGTGAGTGAAGTAGTCAGGGTCGTGCTTCATGTCTTCAACTGACAGCATAAAGCCCAGAGCGGACTTCTCGATGTCGTAGGTGGTGACTTTGTTTTTGAAGCGTTCCTGTTGGCCTTTCACCAGCTCGGCCAGCGCGGTATGGGACTTGGGCGCTTCCTCTTCTTTAATCAGCCGCTTGTTGTAGATAAACACCAGCGGCTCGTAGGTGGTGCCGTAGGCGGTGTCTTTCCAGACGGCCCAGGCGGGTAGCTTGTCGGCTTCCGGCGAGCGATAGTTAAGGGCGTAGTCTTTTGCCAGCTTTAGCGCGGTGTCCATTGAGGAGCTCCAGACCACGTCACCGCTGCCGCTGAACGACGCCTGCTCGCTAACGTAGCGGTTATAGAGCTCAGTGCTGTTCATATCGTTGTATTCAACGGTGATATTAGGATAGAGCTTCTCAAACCCTTTGATAATAGGCTCAGCCGTTGCGGTATCAGTGGTGGAATAAATCACCACTTTTCCCTCTTTATTGGCTGCATCAATAACTTTCTGGTAGTCGGACGGATAGTTTGCCGGAACGGCGGCGAAGGCGGTGCTAACGCTGAGCGCCAGCAGCCCTGCCGTAAAAAGGTGTGCTTGCTTTGCCATTGTGTTTTACCCACTTTTTATTGCGGTTATGGATAACTAAGTATGGTGAGGAATTGAATAGCGGCAAGGTAAATGATAATAAATTGTTAATTATTTGTGATTTAATTCAAATTATTAATTTACAGCGGTGACGTTATTTTTTGGCGGAAATAAGGGATGAGAAATGATCATTCGTTTTTTTATTAGGGTGTTGCCGGTAGCCATACCAAAGGCGATTAGAATGACTACCGGATGCTGTTAGAGCTTCTCGATTTCCAGCGACTTCATGTCGATCACGAATCGATACTTCACATCACTTTTTAACATTCGGGTATAGGCCTGATTGATCTCCTGAATATTAATCATCTCGATGTCACAGCCGATGCCGTGTTCGGCGCAGAAGTCGAGCATTTCCTGAGTTTCGGCAATGCCGCCGATAAGCGAGCCGGCTAGCGTTTTGCGACTCATCACCAGAATGCCGCTGTGCAGCGGTGGTTCAATGGGCTCCAGCAGGCCGACTAACACCATCGTGCCGTCCCGCTTAAGAGTATTCAGATATGGATTCAGATCGTGCCCGTTGGGTACGGTATCGAGGATAAAGTCAAAGTGGTTGCTAACGGCCTCCATCTGCGCGTCATCAGTGGATATGACCACGTGATTTGCGCCCAGCCGCCGCGCCTCACGCTGCTTTCCCGGTGAACGGGTAAACAGTGTGACGTCTGCACCGAAGGCGTGGGCAAACTTAATTGCCATATGCCCTAAGCCGCCTAGACCAATAACGGCAACTTTATCACCCGGTCCGACTTTCCAGTGCCGCAGCGGTGAATAGGTAGTGATACCTGCGCACAGAAGCGGTGCTGCAGAGGCCTTATCCAACGCGTTTGGCAGGCGCAGAACGAACTTTTCAGACACCACAATAGCTTCTGAATAGCCGCCGTAGGTAATGCTGCCATCGTGACGATCCCGCCCGTTGTAGGTCAGCGTCATGCCGTTTTCGCAAAACTGCTCCAGCCCTTCTTTACAGGAGGCGCATTCCTGGCAGGAATCTACCAGGCAGCCGACACCGACCCAGTCGCCGACGCTAAACTTGCTGACTTTATCGCCTACGGCAGTGACCTGGCCGATAATTTCGTGACCGGGCACAACGGGATAAATGGTGTTGTGCCACTCGTTGCGGGCCTGATGCAGGTCGGAGTGACAGACGCCGCAGTAGTGGATTTTAATGGAGACGTCGTCTTCACGCGGCGAGCGACGGCTAATCGGGTGCAGCGCTACAGGCGCGGTTTCGGAAATGGCCGCAAAGCTACGGATATGCATAGTCATAGACTTCACCTTGAATAGTGAACAGGGGTGACTTTAAGGGTAGTGCAAAATGGAGCATGGGGAAAAATTTGCCCTGTTGGAGAGGGGGGATAAAAACACAACATTTTTGACATTGATTGCCAAGGGTGAAAGATTTAAATACTTATTTAAGTAGTGTAAATAATTAGTTTGATAATTAATACGCGGGTTTTCTTGGTTAATAATCTTTATAAAACACTGTCGTAATGTGATTTTTGGGATTTTTAATAGATTATAACAACTCATTAGTTAATTTTAATATTAATTCATTTATATATTAATAGGTTCTTTTGTAATGTATTAAAACACTCATAAATCCCAATTGAAATTGTTTGATTTTTGGAGTCAACTGGAGTGGTTTTCAACGACTTCATTGCATGGTTTTATAAAACTATAAAATTAATAAGCCAATTGATTTGTTGATGAGTTGTTGCAGTATTTTTCATATTTTTTATAACTTCATATTTTAAAAGGACTTATCGTGAGCAATCTCAATAATCGCTTTATCAAACACTTTCTCACCTTTGGCCTCATATTCCCTATTAGCAACTCATTAATGGCTGATGCAAACGTCCCCTGCGGCAATGGGGTGACGATTACTAACGTCACAGTATTTGGCGGTTCCTATACGTCGTCCAACGTTTGTGGAAACAACGTGACGATAACGACGTCGGATTCTAAAAATATTAACGGCGGAAGTGAAACCAACAATACCAACGGCATCTATTTTGCACAGAACGGGCCCCATCCGGCCTTTATCTTTGGCGATGATTTAACGGTAAGAACGTCCGGCAGCTTTGTTGACGCTATTCGAACCAACGGGCAACAGGCGAGCAACGGTGTGTATACGGTGATTGCAGGCGATCGCGCGACGCTTATTGCTACTGGCAGCAACAGTAACGGAATCAACGTGGCGCAGAGCCCCAATGGGCAAGCGGGGTACGGGAGAGTCTATCTGGGAAGTAACAGTACGATCACCGTCGACAGTGGAACGGCCGTGCGCGTTAACCTGTCTTCACAGGCGCCTTACTACAATTTGGCGTATGTGGCCGATAACTCAATCATTACCGCTGGTGGCACGGGGACTAACGGCACTAACTCGATGGGATATGCCGTTTACGCCGGTAACCGAGACTCTGTATTAACCAACGGTACGGCCTACGGCACAAATGCCGTGGCGATTATCGGCTCTGGAGCGACGATTACATCGACGGGCAGTGAAGGCCATGCGGTTTACGCGAATAAGGGCGGCGTTGTACAGCTGCAAGGCACTGCGGGGGCTACCAGCGTTTCTGCCGAAGGAGATAACGCCGATGGGCTAAGGGCTGAGAAAAAGCTGACGGCAGACAATAACTTTAACGCACTAGGCGGTAGGATTGAGCTGACTGGCGACGCCATTATTTCCGTCAATGCGTTAAACGGTGGCTATGCCATGCACACGCTAGGGGAGGGTTCAGTCATTTCCTCTGCGCAAACCAACTACTACATCGGTTCGGACGACAAGCTGTACAACGGCGCGGGAAGTATAGTTAACGACGCCGCGAAAACGACTAACTCGACTTCCGGTATTTATACTATTACCGGCAATCTGTTTGCCGAGTCCGGTCTTATCGATCTCAACATGACGGACGGTAGCCAGTTTACCGGTATGACCAAAGTTGGGGAATATGCCTATACCGATGCCAGCAGCGCGCCTGTTACTGACGCGAAGGGGAATATCAATTTAAACATTAACGGCGTCAACAGCGTTTGGAACATGACAGCGGACTCCGAAATGACCAACCTGACGCTGGACGGCGCTACGCTGAAGTATGTTGAGCCTGCCGCAGGCAGCACGTTATTCCCCAAAACGCTGATCGTTAACGGTAACTATGCCGCGACAAACGGTACGCTGGTGTTGAATACGGTACTGGGAAATGATTCCTCTTCAACGGATAAGCTGATTGTTAAAGGCGATACTTCAGGCCATACCGACGTGCGCATCGTTAACGCTGGTGGAAACGGAGCACTGACGACCAGTGGTATAGAGATCGTTGAAGTTGAGGGTAACTCGGCGGGTACGTTTGGTAACAGTCAGCGGATCGTCGCCGGTGCGTTTGACTACTTTGTTCGCTCCGGCAGCACAATTGCAGGGGCAAACGCCAATAATTGGTATTTGGTATCACAGTCCGGCTCAGTCAATCCTCCTAACCCAACGCCGGATCCAGATCCAACCCCGACCCCAAATCCAGACCCGGAAGTCGATCCGGTATCTCCATACCGTCCAGAGTCCGGTAGCTATTTGGCTAACCTGGCGGCGGCCAATACGATGTTTATCACCCGGCTACATGACCGTCTGGGGGAAACGCAGTATACCGATGCGTTAACGGGTGAGAAGCGCGTAACCAGCATGTGGATGCGTCAGGTTGGCGAACACCTTCGTTTTTCTGACAGCAGCAGTCAGTTAAGAACGCGCTCCAACAGCTACGTTGTGCAAATTGGCGGCGATCTGGCTCAGTGGAGCAATAACGACCTAGACCGTTGGCACGTCGGCCTGATGGCGGGCTATGCCAACAACCACAACCAGACGCGTTCAAGCCTCACGGGCTTTACCTCCAAAGGTAACGTTAGCGGTTACAGCGCGGGTCTTTATGGCACCTGGTATGCCAACAATGTCGATAAAACCGGCACCTATGTTGATACTTGGGTGATGTATAGCTGGTTTGACAACGAGGTTAAAGGCGACCAGCTGGCGACGGAAAGCTATAAGTCAAACGGTGTGACGGCGTCTATTGAAAGCGGCTACAGCTTTAAGCTGGGCGGTGATGAGCGTAAAAGCTACTGGGTTCAGCCTAAGGCTCAGGTTATCTGGATGGGTGTTGATGCAGACAATCACGTTGAGCAAAACGGTACCCGGGTGACAAGTAAGGCTGACGATAACATTATGACGCGCCTAGGCGTGCGAGCCTACGTTAAGGGGCATCACGAGATGGATGACGGCAAAGATCGAGAGTTTGAGCCGTTTATAGAGCTTAACTGGATCTACAATACCGAAGACTATACGGTAAAAATGAACCAGTATGAGAACTCGCAAAGCGGTGCAAAAAATCTGGGCGAAGTGAAGCTGGGCGTAGAGGGTAAGCTGAACAACAACCTGACCGGCTGGGTGAATACCGGCTATCAGTTTGGTTCGCATGCATATAACGACGTGCAGGCGATGTTCGGCGTGAAGTACAGCTTCTGACGGGTTTCTCTGTTGTACATTGCTATCTAACGGTGGTCGCGCAAGCGGCCACCGTATTTTAACATTTTTGCGTCGACTCGATCTTTCTTTTTTACGATAGCGCCGGAGCTGGCGGCTCCTCTTCATAAAGCACGTTAAACAGAGTACAGATTTTTTCGTGCAGAATAAGCTGAAGCGACTCTTTGACGGCGGCGTTGTCCACGGTGATGCCCGCACAGGCTAAGGCTAAACACTGCTCGACCAGCTCCAGCGGATCGCGCGTGGCGGTGTCCATATAGTCAATCATTGGTCGGCCTCCCTGCAAAATGCGGCTGCAGCGGCGAAAACTGTAAAAGAATGCGAGACGGATCGGGAAAAAGATCTCAGCACCCGTATAAATCGCGGATAGGTTTGGATATCCTTCAAAACAGCCATGATATTACCTTCTATAACGTTGTGGTTAGAAACCCCGTAGGTGCTTCAACACCGCGGGGTTTCGGTTTTTTATGCGCCGGAGAAACGGATTGTCGAGCGCCAAAGCACAGTACGTTTATACAGCTTCACTGACAACAGGGAACATAGATGATGTCGAGATAACTCGCAAAATAACGGGGTGAGTTGCAGAGCTATTCATAAGATATCGGCGTTCTTAGCAAAAATGGTAATTAGCCAGAAACGAGCTGATATTGAGGGAGAAAAGAGGGATATCATCATTTTGTTGGCGAATGAAGTTTGGTGAATTCGTCTTGGGACAACCCTTGTTCATCAGTAATCCACATTAGTTATGTGTGATAATGTGTGACATTGCAATCGTGAGGTGCTATTTTGTTCTACAGTGTTAGATATGATGAACGTAGAGCCTGCTATAGAGGCTCTGCCGATAGGGTTAAACAAGGGGAAGAAAGAATGGCTATAACTCGCCTTCGCCAGCAGGGTGGTGCCGTTATACTGACTATTCCAAGCGACGTAATTGCTAAAATGGGCTGGGCAGTTGGGACCGAAGTCAACGTAGCTATAGAGAAAGAGGGCATTAGCGTGATCCCGACCAAGAGAATTCCTCGTGGGCGCAAATCGGTAAGCCAGCTTCTGGCTGAAATCGATGCCGTTGAACTGGAGCAACTAAATCGCTCCGTGGATGACATGAATAACCTGCCCGCCGTAGGTAAGGAAGTCTATTGATGGTGAAGCGTTCAGTTCCAGAAAAAGGCGATATTTGGTTAATTAATCCCGATCCGACAAGCGGACGTGAATTAAGAGGTCCTCACTATTTCCTTGTCGTGACGGAAGCCGCGCTCAACGCCGCTATGGGCGTAAGCCTTTGCTGCCCTATCTCTACGGTTGCCGTAGGCGCTCGCTCTGCGGGCGTAACGGTGGCGGTCACAGCGGACAGCACGAAGAGTGGTGAAGTACGGGGTGTTGTTTTATGTCATCAGGTTAGAGCGCTGGATTTAAAAGAGAGAAAAGCTCAGCTTTATACAAAGGCAGAATCCTGCCTTACTGATGAAGTCGTAATGAAACTGGTCGATATTATCGATCCTCAGATGTAGATATATGAACAGCCAAGGCAGGCTCTCGACAGAGATTAAGTGAAATCGTCAGCAAGCCTATTTAGCAGGTTCTCGACGCTTCACCTTCCCCCCCGTCAGCCGATATAGTAACGCCATTAACCCTTAACGGACCGCCGCCATGAATAGCCAAAGCTCGTCCTTGTTCAGCCAACTGCCCTCAGTCGACCGCCTGCTCAACGAGCCAGAAATGGAGCGGCTGATTAGCGAATACGGCCAGCAGCTGGTGGTTGACGCGCTGCGCTACCTTCAGGAGCAGGCGCGTGATGAAATTCGCCATCGCGAAAGGCTGCCCGGCTGGGTTCAGGACTGGGCGTGGGCTGAAGAAGCGCGCGCCTATTTGGCGCAAAAGCAGAAGCCGGGTTTGGTGCCGGTGTTTAACCTCAGCGGCACCGTGCTGCATACCAACCTTGGGCGGGCGCTGCTGGCGGAAGAGGCCATCGACGAAGTGGCGAACGCCATGCGTCAGGCGGTGACGCTGGAATACGATCTGGACGGCGCGGGCGCGGCCACCGCGACAGCGTGATTTCCGATTTATTGAGCGAGCTGACCGGCGCCGAGGCGGCCTGCATCGTCAACAACAACGCGGCGGCGGTGATGCTGATGCTGGCGACAGTCGCCGCCGAGCGCGAAGTGGTTGTTTCCCGCGGCGAGCTGGTGGAGATCGGCGGCGCGTTTCGCGTGCCGGACGTCATGCGCCAGGCGGGCTGTCGGCTGGTAGAAGTAGGCACTACCAACCGAACTCACCTGCGCGACTATCGCGAAGCGGTCAATGAGCAAACAGGCCTGCTGATGAAGGTGCACACCAGCAACTACCACATTGAAGGCTTTACCGCCTCGGTCGGCGAAGAGGATCTGGTCGCGCTGGGGCGCGAGCTTAATATTCCAGTGGCGACGGATCTCGGCAGCGGTTCGCTGATTGATTTGCAAGAGTACGGCCTTCCCGCAGAGCCAATGCCGCAGAACCTGATCGCTGCAGGAGTAGATCTGGTGACCTTCTCCGGCGACAAGCTGCTGGGCGGCCCGCAGGCTGGCATTATTCTCGGCTCGCGCGAGTGGATTGATAAAATCCAGAAGCACCCGCTCAAGCGGGCGCTGCGTGCCGGTAAGCTGACGTTGGCGGCGCTGGAGGCGACGCTGCGCCTGTATCAGCAGCCCGATCGCCTTGCCTATTCGCTGCCGACCCTGCGCCTGCTGACCCGCGACGCCGATGAAATGAAAACCATGGCCGCTCAGCTGCTGTCGCCGCTGCGTCAGTACTACGGTGAGCGGTTTTTCGTCAGCGCTGAGCCTTGCCTGTCGCAAATCGGCAGCGGCTCGCTGCCTGTCGACCGGCTGCCAAGCTATGCCCTGACGTTCGCCCCGAAGGACGGCAGAGGAAGGACGCTGGAAGCGCTGGCGGAAGGCTGGCGTGCGCTGCCGGTGCCGGTGATTGGCCGCCTGCAAGAGGGCAAGCTCTGGCTGGATTTACGCTGCTTAGAAGATGAAGAAGCCCTGTTGGAGGTGCTGGCGCTATGATTATTGCCACCGCTGGGCACGTCGACCACGGTAAATCCACGCTGCTACAGGCGCTGACCGGCGCGGGCAGCACTGACCGCCTGCCGGAAGAGAAGCGGCGGGGGATGACTATCGATCTGGGCTATGCTTACCTGCCTTTGTCAGAAGACCGAGTGCTGGGCTTTATCGACGTGCCGGGGCACGAGAAGTTTCTGGCCAATATGCTGGCGGGGGTTGCCGGCGTGCAGCACGCGCTGCTGGTGGTGGCCTGCGACGACGGCATCATGGCGCAGACTCGTGAGCATTTGGCAATTCTGCGCCTGCTGGCGATCCCCTCTATCACCGTTGCGTTGACCAAGGCCGACAGGGTTGCTCCTGAGCGGGTGGCCGAGGTCAAGGCGCAGGTCGACGACGAGCTGAGCGCGCAGGGCTGGCAGGGGTGCCCGATATTTATCACCTCGGCACAGCAGGGGGTTGGCGTCGATGAACTGCGCGAGCACCTGCTGGCGCTGTGTCAGGCCGAAGGGGAAGAGGCATCTCTGACTTCCCACCGCTTCCGCCTAGCTATCGACCGAGTCTTTACCCTTAAGGGCAGCGGGCTGGTGGTAACCGGTACCGCATTCAGCGGTCAGGTCAGCGTTGGCGATACGCTCTGGCTTACCGGGGCAGATAAGCCGGTACGAGTGAGAAGCATGCATGCGCAAAACCGTAACGTTGAGCAAGCACAGGCCGGGGAGCGCATCGCCCTGAACATTACCGGCGACTTGGGCAAACAGGACGTCAGCCGCGGAGACTGGCTGCTTGCGCAGGAGCCGCCCGCGTCGTCCGATCGCGTGCTGGCGCTGTTGCACAGCGATAAGCCCGTTCGCCACTGGCAGCCGGTGCACCTGCACCACGCGGTTAGCCACATTACTGGGCGCGTTTCCCTATTGCAGGACGAACCCGCTATCGCCGGCAGTAATCGGCTGGTGGAGCTGGTGCTGGACGAGCCTCTGCTGCTGGCGGAAAACGATCGACTGATCGTGCGCGACGTCAGCGCGCGGGAGACACTGGCGGGTGCCCGCGTCCTGCTGCTAAACCCGCCCCGGCGCGGCAAGCGACAGCCCGCCTATTTGGCCGCGCTTGACGCCTTGAGTCAGGCGACGGATGACGACGCGGTTTTACGCCAGCGCCTTTTGGAAGGCAGCCTGTCGGTTGGTGAATTCGCATGGGCGCGTCAGCTGACTCAGGAAGGCATTAGTGCGCTATTGGCTCACGCTGGCTGTAAAACGGTCGGCGATGCGGCGCTGTCGCAGGATAACGTCGAGCGCTTCCAGCAGCGGCTGACAGAAGCGCTAAAAGCGTTTCACGAACAGCACCTCGACCAAATCGGCGTCGGCCGCGCGCGCCTTAAGCGCATGGCGCTGCCCGCCGAGCCCGAGGGGCTGGCGTTCTCCTTAATCGATGACCTGCTGGCAACCGGAAAGATTAACAACAGCCGAGGCTGGCTCCACCTGCCGGAATTTCGGCTGGCCTTTACGCTGGAAGAGCAGAATGTGTGGCAGCGACTGGAAGAGCAGTTTGGCGACGAGCCCTGCTGGGTGAGGGATCTGGCTAACGGGCAGGGAATGGATGAGCAAGCCGCCCGCGCGGTGCTGCGCAAGGCGGCGCAGCTAGGTTTTGTCACCGCCATCGTGCGCGATCGCTACTACCTGAGCTCGCGGGTGCGTCAGTTCGCCGATCTTATCCGCGAAATGCACGACGTTAATGGCAGCACCAGCGCCGCCGACTTTCGCGACCGGCTAGGCGTTGGTCGCAAGCTGGCGATCCAGGTGCTGGAGTTCTTCGACCGCAGCGGATTTACTCGCCGTAGGGGCAACGATCATATTTTGCGGGATAAGGGATTGTTTTCAGATTGATGCTGTAAAAAAAGAGGCTGTGACAGCGGCCTATGAAATTGATGACAAAGGCCTTAAATAAAATCTACGAGGTTGAACGGCGGGAGAGCGTTCCGTGGGGGTCGACTTGGCGTAAGCCAACGAAGTGCCCGTAGGGACGGTAGGCCCGCCGCCCTCCCAAAGCTAATACAAGCGCTCTTCCGACCGAGCATAATGGTTATATAGGCACAGCGTATTTTCGGTCGGAATATCCACGGAAGCCTATTTTATCGGTTTGTCAGTAAGTTGCGCGGTCGCCTCATTCTCCTCACTCTGCACTTTCCCTTTAACAATCCGACTTTCCACTGCAAACGGGTCAATACCACGCTTCTGCATGCGGTAGAAGCGGATGATGTTAAAGCCGTTCATCACCAGAAAGCTCGATTCAATCAGCGTACCGCCGATGGAGTGGACCCAGACGTTGTGGATCACCCAGCAGGCGGTGGAGCACCACATCAGGCTGCGCATTTTTAGGCCGCTGGTGCGAAACATCGCCCAGGTGCTGACCATAGCGCCCATCACGGGTAAGAACTCAATGGGGTGTTTGACGCGAGTCGCCGCGAATAGCAGCGGCAGAATAATAAACAGCACCATGATCCAAACGTTGCGCCACCAGATGGACACGACGGTTCGGATTGCGCTGAGCAGCACGCTCATGCCCGCCGCGTTGGCGCCAAGCATAAAAAAGTGCACGCACATGATGGTTGAGTAACCGGCGAGCTGGAATTTGAATCTGCGTTCGTTGCGGTTAAAGAACATAGTGATGCCCACAAGAAAGGCAATACCGCCTATAATTTGGGCAATCCAGAACAGCGTCATTGGGAACGTTCCTGCAAAAATAGCGTTGTTTTTTCTATCGGTCGTGAAGCCTGTGAGGTGAATCGCTTCACGGGCTGTGCATTGAAGGTATGCTTGTCAGGTCATGGCGTTTGCGAAATCAGCCGTCAATTAGTGTGAAATCTATCACAAATTGAAGCGTTTCGCCTGCGGCATAGGCTCATAGTATGAAATATAGTCATATATCGGGAAAACCTCACCTTTAGCGGGGTTTATCGTTAGGTTACCGGTATTTTTAAAATAAAAATAAGAGCAGGACAGAACATCTTTTCTTTTTACAATGTGTTGCGCCGCGCCGCTTTTGACGGGGACGGGAGCGCTGGAAGCAGGAATCGCCTTCATGAATATGACTCGGCCTTCAATGCCGCTAAATGAGGATCTCCGCGTCTTTTTAACGGTGGTCCGCAAGCAGAACTTCGCTCGCGCCGCGGTGGAACTCGGCGTGTCTCCCGCCTATATCAGCAAGCGGATGAACATTCTCGAAAGCTCCCTTAACGTCCGACTGTTTCACCGCACCACCCGCAGCATTGTGCTGACGGAAGAGGGGGAAAAAGCCCGCCTTTGGGCGCAGCGGATCCTCAACGATCTGGACGACTTTATCAGCGACGTGACTCAGGCGCGGCGTGAGCCGCAGGGAACCCTGCGCATTGTCTGCTCCTTCGGCTTTGGTCGTCATCACGTGGCGCCCGCCGTATCCCAGCTTGCCAAACGCTATCCGAAACTGGCGATTCAGGTCGTCACCTCCGATCGGGCAACGGATTTGATCGCTGAGGGGTTTGATCTGGAAATCCGCGTCGGCAGCGATCTGCCCAACCAGTACCTTGCCAGAAAGCTGATGAGCAATGCGCGGGTGCTGTGCGCGTCAAAAGAGTATTTGGAACAGCGCGGCGTGCCCCAGTCTCTGGACGACTTGGCTTCTCACGACTGTTTAGCGCTGCGCGAGCGCGACACGCCGTTTGGCAGCTGGCGGCTTGTTCGGCAGAACGACGAGCGGGAATATATCGCTCGTATCGACGGACGAATCTCCTCTAACAGCGGCGCCATGGTGCTGCGCTGGGGGCTGGACGGGCACGGGATCTTTTTACGTTCGATGTGGGACGTGAAGCACTATTTTGACGAGGGCAGACTGGTGCAAGTGCTGCCAGAATATTCCCAACCGGCAGACATCTGGGCCGTTTACCCTCGCCGCCTGTCTGACTCGGCCAAGCTGAAGGTGTGCGTTGAGTTTCTGGGAAACTACTTTTCCGCGCTGTAGACGATGCGCATCTTGCATCAATAAAAAACCCCGCCCGCGTCGGGGGACGGCAGGCGGGGCGAGTCGGTCTTGCTACTAGCGCGGTATGACTACCCACGGGTGGTTTTGACGATAGTCCGCTTCAAAGTCGCGGATCTCCTGCTGGTATTCCATCGTGACGCCGATAGCGTCCAGCCCTTTTATCAGCGCTTCCTGATTGCGCCCGTCAATATCAAAAGGAACCGTTTCTCCGCCTTTGAGCAAAATGGCTTTTCCCGGCAGATCGATAGTGATTTCGTTTCTTTCCGGATCCTGCGCCGCAGCGGCAACGCGAGCGACAGCTTCTGGCGTCAGGCGGATAAGCAGGATGCCGTTACGCTGGCAGTTGTCGCCAAAGATGCCTGCAAACGAGGTACCGATAAGCGCGCGGATGCCGGTCTGCTGTAAACCCCAAACGGCGTGTTCGCGGCTGGAGCCGCAGCCGAAGTTGGGGCCGACCACCATAAAGGCGCTGCCTTTCCACTGCGGGCGGTTAAGAATAAAGTCCGGATTGGGCGTACCGTCGGCGTTCAGCCTCAGGTCAAAGAACAGGCCGCGATCCAGATTTTTACGGTCGATCCCCTTAAGAAACTGCTTAGGCATAATAACGTCGGTGTCGACGTTCGGATCCATCATCGGCGCGACTTTGCCGGTAACTTGTGTAAAGGTCTGCATGATTATTCTCCTTGACCGCTGACTGAACGGACATCGACCAGATGGCCCGCGATGGCGGCGGCGGCGACCATAGCTGGGCTCATCAGATGGGTTCTTGAACCGGCGCCCTGACGACCGGCAAAGTTGCGGTTGGTGCTGGAGGCGCAGCGGTCGCCCGGCTGCAGGACGTCTTCGTTCATCGCCAGGCACATGGAACAGCCGGACTGACGCCACTCAAAGCCCGCGTCGATAAATATTTGCGCCAGACCTTCCCGCTCGGCCTGCTGGCGAACCAGCGTCGAGCCTGGAATAATCATGCCCCGCACGTGGGCGGCGATCTTTTTCCCCTTCAGCACGCTTGCCGCCTGACGCAGATCCTCGATGCGGCCGTTGGTACAGGAGCCGATAAAGGCGTGAGAAATCGGGATGCTGGAGAAAAGGGTACCCGGTTTCAGTTCCATATAGGCCAGCGCCTTTTCGTCGGCAACGCGTTTCTGCGCATTGGGTTCATTTTTCGGATCTGGGATCGCACCGCCGATGCCGCCCGCCTGATCGGGGCTGATGCCCAAGTGACCATCGGCTCAAGGCGAGTACAGTCAAGCACCACTTCCCGATCGAACTGCGCGCCCGGATCGGTTTTCAGCGTACGCCAGCTGCTAACGGCCTGTTCCCACAGCGCGCCTTTCGGAGAGCGGGGCTTGTCTTTCAGGTATTCAAAGACCTTTTCATCCGGCGCCATAAACGCGCCGCGAGCGCCTGCTTCAACGGCCATATTACAGATGGTCATGCGCCCTTCGACGCTGATCTCGTCGATGGCCGGGCCGGTAAACTCAATGGCGTAGCCGGTTGCGCCGTCAGCGCCGATGTGTTCGACCAGATGCATGATGATGTCTTTTGCCGTCACCCAAGGGCCTAGACTGCCGTTAACCGTCACCCGCATGGTTTTCAGGCGTTTGTACACCAGCGTTTGGGTGGCGAGGAAGTGTTCGATTTCTGAGGTGCCGATGCCGAAGCCGAAAGCGCCCAGCGCGCCGTAGGTGGTGGTGTGGCTGTCGCCGGCGGCAATGACCATGCCCGGCAGGATAAAGCCCTGCTCAGGGGCGACAACGTGCTCGATGCCCTGGCGTTCGTCCAGCACGTCAAACAGCTCGATATCAAAGTCGCGGCTGTTCTCTCTGAAGTAGTCCACCTGCAGCTGGCCGCCGGGGTCAGTCATTTTGTCGTCGCGCACCGGGCGGGTGGGGTTAACGTGGTCTACGTTAAGCAGCACGCTTTCCGGCCGCCAGGCGCTGCGGTGCTTTTCCCTCAGGCCGCTGAAGGCCTGCGGACTGGTGTATTCATTGAGTACCGTGCGGTCGATGTACAGCAGCACGTTGCCCTGCGCGTCTAGCTCGCGGACGGTGTGGGTGTCAATCAGCTTGCGGTAAAGAGTTTTTGCTGACGTCATGGTAAGAATTCTCCCGAAAGTTTAAACGCTAACCGATGAAAGAAAGGGTACGACTTTGCCAAGCAGCAGATCCGGAGCCTCTTCTGCAATATAGTGGCCGCACGGCAGCGCCTCGCCCTGTAGGTGAGTGGCTACTTTTTTCCACTCCGTAATGGGATCAAAGCACTGCTCGATAGCGCCGTTTTTACCCCACAGCACCATCAGTGGGCAGTCCACAGGGTTGCTGCGCTCGATGTCCTGTGCGTCGTGCTCGAGGTCAATACCGGCGCTGGCGCGGTAGTCTTCACAGATGCCGTAGGCGGTGCCGGGCAGCCCTAAGCAGCGTTCATATTCAGCCAGCGCCTCTTCGGTAAACGGCGCCATTCCCGCGCTGCGCACGCCCATGACGCTGCGCAGATAGAGTGCGGGATCGTGCTCAATAAGGATTTCAGGGAACGGCGTTGGCCGTATCAACATAAACCAGTGCCAGTAGGCGCGAGCGAAGGCCTCGTTGGTTTGCCGATACATAGCGAGGGTAGGGGCGATGTCCAGCAGCACCATTTTTTGCACGGCATCCGCGTGATCCAGCGCCAGCCTGTGGGCTACGCGGGCGCCGCGATCGTGCGCCAGCACGGAAAAGCGTGAATGCCCCAACTGCACCATCAGCTCATACATGTCCTGCGCCATGATGCGCTTGGAATAGGCGCTTTGACCCTCCGGAGAGCGGGGCTTGTCGCTGTCGCCGTAGCCGCGCAGGTCAGCGATAACCAGCGTAAAGCGCTTGGCCAGCTCCGGCACAACTTTATGCCACATCATATGGTTTTGCGGATGGCCGTGGAGCATCAGCAGCGCTGGCCCTTGGCCGACAGTGCGAAAACAGATATCTATCTGGTTCACGCGACGCATTTGTTTTTCGAGTGTCGCTAACATGGTGAGGTTCCTCCCGCAGTTTTAACGATTAACCCTCATTGTAGGAGGGTCAATTGGATTAACAATATGGCCAAGCGTGAAGCTATTGAACACGAGGCGTGTTCAATGAGAGGAGGCAAAAGGATGAAGAGGAGTAAAAAAGTTAGTAGATACTAACTTGAATAAGCTGAACGGTGAAATAGGCGAGTGGGTAACTGATTAGTAGCGATATTTTCCGGACAGGATGAAAAATACCGCTATGGAAAAGCAACGATCGGGAAAACAGTTTGTGAGTGAGCGCTTACAGGAGTGCGCGATGAGATGAGTTTATCAGCCTACTTTTTCCTCCCTTGAACCGCCTTAAAGCGGGGATTTGACTTACAGATAACGAAAACTCTTCCGTGACGACGGACGATCTTACAGTCCGGATGGCGCTGCTTGGCCGAACGCAGCGAACTAAGAACCTTCATGGCGATTCCTTTGTGATGTTATAATATAACAATTATGAAAAAGGGAAGGCGAAAAGTCAATCCAGAAAGGATAAAAAAGAAAAGGCCCCAAAGCGGAGCCTTTAGAAGCGGGTAAAGCGAAGACTAGCTGGACTGCTTCAGGCAGCTCGCCATAAAGGTTTTACGCTCGTCGCCCTTAGCGCCTTTGTCCGCAGCCTGCTTGTTGCAGTCGGCCATTTTTTGCTGCTGCGGAGTCAGCGCCTTCTCGCTCTCGGCGGGTTTGGCTTTCAGGCAGTTGCTCATAAAGGCCTTACGCTCGTCGCCCTTTAGGCTCTTATCGCCGGCCTGCTTGTTGCAGTCGGCCATTTTCTGCTGCTGCGGGGTCAGCGCCTTTTCGGCAGCGGCGGGTTTGGCCTTCAGGCAGTCGCTCATATAGGCCTTACGCTCATCACCCTTCAGGGCCTTGTCCGTCGCCTCTTTGTTACAAACGGTCATTTTATTCTGCTGCGCGGTTTGCGCTTCGGCGGCGTTGGCCGTTCCGGCAAAGGCGCACAGCCCTAAAACCAGCGAAAGTACGGAAAGTAAACGCATAGCGATTCCTTAGTGAAAAAGTGGAGTTGAAAACGCTATAAGCATAGCCGCTGTGGGGATAAACGTGTAGTTCGCGAAGAGAGCGCTTACTCACAGAGTTTGTTTGAGTAGCCCGGCGTATGGACGCCGGGCGGGTTAAGGCCGGTTAACACAGAGGAAGCAGCTGCTGGTAAAGCCTGCGAAACGTCTCGCGCTTTTCCCTGTACCCTGCATGAAGAGTGGCATTTGGCTCGTGGCGCTGCTCCAGCGGCAGCGGTGGGCAAAACTCTGCCAGCGGCACGCCGGGATTAACGGCAATCTGCGCCAGCCGCGCCGCGCCCAGCGCCGGGCCGACGTCGCCGCCGGTGCGGTACTCCAGCGCCTGCCCGCTGACGTCCGCCAGCATCTGCCGCCAGTAGGGGCTGCGCGCGCCGCCGCCGATCAGCGTGACGCTTTCAGGCCTAAGGCCAGTGGCGTGCAGCACGTCCATGCCGTCCGCCAGCGCGAAGCTGACGCCCTCCAGCACAGCGCGGCCTAAGTCGGCGGAGCCGTGCTCGTGGGTCAGCCCCCAGAAAGCGCCTTTGGCGTTCGGGTTATTGTGCGGCGTGCGCTCGCCGGAAAGGTAGGGCAGGAACCACACCGGCGTGGCGGCAGGCTTACTCTGCTCTACCTGCGTCAGCAATTCCGGTACGCTGGCGGTGTTGGTCAGCCGACAGGCCCAGTCGAGGCAGGAGGCGGCGCTCAGCATCACCGACATCAGGTGCCAGGCGTTCGGCAGGGCGTGGCAGAAACTGTGAACCGCGCTTTCCGGGTTGCTTAGGAATCCGTCGCTGACGGCAAAATAGACGCCGGACGTGCCGAGGGACAGCATCGCCTGCCCTGATTTATACAGCCCGACGCCGACCGCGCCCGCCGCGTTGTCCCCACCGCCGCCGGCAACCGGCACTTGGCCGATGCCCCAGCGCTCGGCGATGTCGCTTCTGACCGTGCCCGTGACCTGTGAACCTTCAAACAGCGTCGGCATATGCGAGCGGTTGAGTTCGCAGGCGGCCAGCAGTTCGTCACTCCAGTCTCGTTGGCCGACATCCATCCACATCGTGCCCGCCGCGTCGGACATGTCGCTGGCGAACTCGCCGGTGATGAGCAGGCGCAGATAGTCCTTCGGCAGCAGAACCTTGTCGACGGCGCGGAAGATCTCCGGTTCGTGCTCCGCCACCCACTTCAGCTTAGGCGCGGTAAAGCCGGGCATCATCAAGTTACCGGTGATTTGCCGAGAGTTGGGAACCCGGCGTTCCAGCGCTTCACACTGCGCGGCACAGCGCCCGTCGTTCCAGAGAATGGCGGGGCGAAGCGGCTCTCCCCGCTTGTCCAGCAGCGTAGCGCCGTGCATCTGCCCGCTTAGCCCTAGCGCTTTGACTCCTTTAAGGCCGCGCTGCGCGCCCAGCGCCAGCATCGCCTGGTCAGTGGCCTGCCACCAGTCCTGAGGATTTTGTTCAGACCACAGGGGATGAGGACGCGAAACCGACAGCGCCTCCGTATGAGTAGCCACCACCCGCTGCTGCTCGTCGAGCAGAATAACCTTTACGCCGGAGGTGCCGAGATCGATACCGATGTACATAGTGGGTCCTTCAGAATATTATTTTTTAAATTAGCTCTGGTGTATATTCCGGCCGTAAATACTCTGTGCCTATATTGTCGCTGTGCTCGGCCGGAAGGGCGCCTCTTTTTAGCCTGAAGAGCGTCGGGCCTAGCCTTCCTACGGGCAGTTATGAAGCCCTTCGGGCTTCACCCTAAAGGGCCAGCGCAAGCGCTGTTCAAACCGGCTTTGCCGGTTTGTCGTTGGCTTACGCCAAGTCGACCCCCACGGACAACGCCTTTAGGCGTTGAACAACACGAAGTGTTGGCCCGAAGGGCGAGCGGAGCGAGTAGCGCTCTCCCTCCGTTTAGCTTCTCTAATTTATTCAAAAAGAAAAATAATTACTTTGAACGGCGGGCGTAGCCCGCCGTATACCTGAACTTAATATGGTCTGTTTCCCGGCCGAGCACCATGGTGATATAGGCACAGCGTATTTACGGCCGGAATATACACAACAGCTCATTTAACCCATTAAAAAAGGGGACTCTTTCGAGTCCCCAACCAACCTAACCAAAAATATAACGATTCACCAGATTCTCAAGCAGCTCCTGCTGGCCGCTCGGGTGCTGCGGGTTAATCTGGCCGCTTTCGGCATATTTAGCCAGCGACTCCAGCGAGCTTTCACCAGCCAGAATTTGCTGACCGAGCTTGCCGTTCCAGCCTGCGTAGCGTTCAGCGATTTTCTGATCCAGCGCGCCGTCTTCCACCATCTTGGCGGCGATTTTCAGCGACAGCGCCATAACGTCCATCGCGCCGATGTGGCCGTAGAATAGGTCGTACTTGTCAACGCTCTGGCGGCGCACTTTGGCGTCATAGTTCAGGCCGCCGGTGGTGAAGCCGCCCGCCTTGATGATTTCGTACATGATCAGCGCGTTTTCTTCCACGCTGTTCGGGAACTGGTCGGTGTCCCAGCCGAGCTGCGCGTCGCCGCGGTTGGCGTCGACGGAGCCGAAAATACCCAGCGCGATGGCGGAGGCGATTTCGTGGTGGAAGCTGTGGCCGGCGAGGGTGGCGTGGTTAGCCTCGATGTTGACCTTCACCTCTTTTTCCAGACCGAACTGCTTGAGGAAGCCGTACACGGTAGCGACGTCGTAGTCGTACTGGTGCTTGGTCGGCTCCTGCGGCTTGGGTTCGATCAGCAGGGTGCCGTTAAAGCCGATCTTGTGCTTGTGCTCGACCACCATCTGCATAAAGCGGCCCAACTGCTCGCGCTCCTGACGCAGGTCGGTGTTGAGCAGGGTTTCGTAGCCTTCTCGGCCTCCCCACAGCACGTAGTTTTCACCGCCGAGGGTTTGAGTGGCCTTCATGGCGCTGACCACCTGGGTTGCCGCGTAGGCAAAGACGTCCGGATTCGGGTTGGTGGCCGCGCCCGCCGCGTAGCGCGGGTTGGTGAAGCAGTTGGCGGTGCCCCACAGCAGGCGCACGCCGCTCTCTTGCTGCTTTTTCGCCAGCACGTCGGTCATGACGGTCAGATTGTTCAAATACTCTTTTACCGAGCCGCCTTCAGGAGACACGTCGATGTCGTGGAAGCAGTAGAACGGCACGTTCAGCTTGCCGAAAAACTCAAACGCCACGTCGGCCTTGGCCTTGGCGCGCTCCAGCGCGTCGCCGTTGCTCTGCCAGGGGCGATTGAACGACCCGGTGCCGAACATGTCGGCGCCGTTCCAGCAGAACGTGTGCCAGTAGCAGGCCGCAAAGCGCAGGTGGTCTTCCATTCTCTTACCCAGAATCAGCTCGTCCGGGTTGTAGTGACGAAAGGCCAGAGGATTTTTGCTGGCAGTGCCTTCATAGCGGACCTTGTCTAACTTGTCGAAGTACTGGGTCATAACGGTTTCCTTTCAGCAATAGAGTGATGCCGGGTTTATTTGTGAAATAGGGCGTTTTTCAGAAAGGGCGTAGGCTAAAAATATTTTCTTTAGCGTTACCTTTCCCATCGGGCTATTTTCCTGCTGCTGAAAATAGGGTTTTCAACGCTTTTTTCACGATGGATATTTATATTGAAAAGAATCATAAAGAGTAAATTTCTGCGAGGTTATTCCCAGATTTGAATTGTGGGTTATGAAATTTAGCTACTGTGATCGACTTCACAATAGGTGCCTGATTATTCTTTCTTTTCACAGGGTTGTTTTTATTTATTGGTATGATTTATACGTCTTTTTTATTTTTATCGACGTTGGCCTTTTTTCATTTTTTATATGCAAAATATGACTCTTCTCAAAAAAATGAAAATAAACCAAAAAACGTAATACGGTGGTAAGAATCTGTAATTGATACGGTGGGAATAACTGATAACACTATGGTTGTGATTATTTATCCTTTATCCGCTGCGCGCGTTGCAAATGAATAGGCGACGGGCGTAAAGACTGAAATAGCTTTACCAAAATAGGATGTAAACAAATGAGACTAAAGCATGTATTACTTGCCGTTTGTGCATCACTGGCGCTATCAGGACATATGGCTAACGCCAAAGACGTAAAAATCGGCATGGCGATTGATGACCTGCGCCTGGAGCGCTGGCAGAAAGACCGCGACATCTTCGTTGCTAAAGCGGAATCGCTGGGCGCCAAGGTGTTTGTGCAGTCCGCCAACGGCAACGAAGAAACCCAGATGTCGCAGATTGAGAACATGATCAACCGCGGCGTCGACGTGCTGGTGATCATTCCCTACAACGGTCAGGTGCTGAGCAACGTGATTGCGGAAGCCAAGCGCGAAGGCATCAAGGTGCTGGCCTACGACCGGCTGATTAACGACGCCGATATCGATTTCTACATCTCGTTTAACAACGAAAAAGTGGGTGAGCTACAGGCCAAGAGCCTGGTAGACCGCGTGCCGCAGGGCAACTACTTCCTGATGGGCGGCTCGCCGGTGGACAACAACGCCAAGCTGTTCCGTCAGGGGCAGATGAACGTGCTTAATCCGCTGATTAAAGAAGGCAAAATCAAGATCGTCGGCGACCAGTGGGTTGACGCCTGGCTGCCGGAGAACGCGCTGAAAATCATGGAAAACGCCCTGACGGCCAACAACAACAAGATCGACGCCGTGGTTGCCTCTAACGACGCCACCGCAGGCGGCGCGGTACAGGCGCTGGTCGCTCAGGGGCTGGCGGGGCAAAGTCGCCATCTCCGGGCAGGACGCAGACCTTGCGGGCATCAAGCGCATCGTGGCGGGCACTCAGACCATGACGGTCTACAAGCCCATCAAGCTGCTGGCGAATGAAGCGGCGGAAATCGCCGTCGATTTGGGCAACGGTAAAGCGCCCAAGTCCAACGCCACCCTGAACAACGGCAAGAAAGACGTGCCTGCCTACCTGCTGACCCCGGTTGAAGTCGAGAAGTCCAACATCGACGCCACCGTGGTGGCCGACGGCTTCCACAGCAAAGAGAGTATCTATAACTAACGGACGCGCCGGGCGCTGTTTCTCGCGCCCGGATCTCATGGACGACGGTAGGCAATACGCGGCTTACCGTCACGTTGCCCGTAGTGTGGAGTACATCTGATGCCACATCTGTTAGAAATGCGGCACATCACCAAAACCTTTGGTGATGTTAAAGCCGTCGACGATATTTCCCTGACGCTCGACGCGGGGCAGGTACTCTCCCTGTGCGGGGAGAACGGCTCCGGCAAGTCGACGCTGATGAAGGTGCTGTGCGGCATTTACCCGCACGGCCAGTATCAGGGGGATATCGTGTTTTCCGGCGATTTGATTGCCGCCAAGACCATTCGCGACACTGAACAAAAGGGCATTGCCATCATTCACCAGGAACTGGCGCTGGTGAAGGAGATGACGGTGCTGGAAAACATTTTCCTCGGCTCTGAGCGCTGCCGCTTCGGCGTGATGGACTACGACGCCATGTTTCTGCGCTGCCAGCGCCTGCTGGGGCAGGTGAAGCTTAACGTCAGCCCGAACGCCAAAGTGGGCGAGCTGGGGCTGGGACAGCAGCAGCTGGTAGAGATCGCTAAGGCGCTGAACAAGCAGGTGCGGCTGCTGGTGTTGGACGAGCCGACCGCCTCGCTGACCGAGAGCGAAACGGACATCCTGCTCGACATTATCCGCGACCTGCAAAGCCACGGCATCGCCTGCATCTACATTTCCCACAAGCTGAACGAAGTGAAGGCCATCTCCGACTGGATTTGCGTGATCCGCGACGGTAAGCACATCGGCACGCGTTCGGCTACCGAGATGAGCGAAGACGACATTATCGCCATGATGGTGGGGCGCGAGCTGAAGGAACTGTATCCGCAGTCCGAGCACGCCATCGGCGAAGAGGTGCTGCGGGTGGAAAACCTGACCGCCTGGCACCCGATCAATACCCACATCAAGCGGGTCAACGACGTCTCCTTTGCCCTGCATAAAGGGGAAATCCTCGGCATCGCCGGGCTGGTGGGCGCGGGCAGAACCGAAACCGTGCAGTGCCTGTTCGGCGCCTATCGCGGCCGCTGGCAGGGGGAGATTTTTATCAACGGCGAGCCGGTGAAAATCCGCCGCTGTCAGGACGCCATCGCCCACGGCATCGCCATGGTGCCGGAAGACCGCAAAAAAGACGGCATCGTGCCGATTATGGGCGTCGGCGCTAACATCACGCTGGCGGCGCTGGACGACTTCAGCGGCCCGCTCGGGGTGCTTAACGACGCCAAAGAGCAGGCGACCATCAATGAATCCATCGCGCGCCTTAAGGTGAAAACCTCGTCGGTGGAGCTGGCGATAGCCCGCCTGAGCGGCGGCAACCAGCAGAAGGCGATCCTCGCCAAGTGCCTGCTGCTCAATCCGAAAATTCTGATCCTCGACGAGCCGACGCGGGGCATCGACATCGGCGCCAAGTATGAAATCTACAAGCTGATTAACCAGCTGGTGGAGCAGGGCATCGCGCTTATCGTCATTTCGTCCGAACTGCCGGAAGTGCTGGGCTTAAGCGATCGGGTGCTGGTGATGCACGAAGGGCGCATCAAGGCCGACCTGCAAAACCGGGGATTGACGCAAGAACAGATTATGGAAGCAGCACTCAGGAGTGAACACCATGGTAAATAACGTAGTGACCGATACGCCGAAGGCCGCCGCCGCGCGCCCTAAGCGCGTCAACCTGCAGGTTTTCGTGATGCTGGCGGCCATCGTCGTGATTGTCCTGTTTTTCAGCGTCGCGACAGACGGCGCCTACATCAGCCCGCGCAATATCTCCAACCTGCTGCGCCAGACGGCGATCACCGGCATTCTGGCGGTCGGGATGGTGTTTGTTATTATTTCGGCGGAGATCGACCTTTCCGTCGGCTCGATGATGGGGCTTTTGGGCGGCGCGGCGGCGATTTTTGACGTCTGGCTCGGCTGGCCTTTGCCGCTGACCATCGTCGTGACGCTGGCGGCCGGGCTGCTGCTGGGCGCGTGGAACGGCTGGTGGGTGGCCTACCGCAAGGTGCCGTCGTTTATCGTCACCCTCGCGGGGATGCTGGCGTTTCGCGGCATTCTGGTGGGTATCACCAACGGTACCACCGTATCGCCGACCAGCGCGGCAATGTCGCAGATTGGTCAGAGCTACCTGCCGAACGGCATCGGCTTTGGCATAGGCATCGCGGTGATGACGCTGTTCATTATCTGGCAGTGGCGCCAGCGGGCTCATCGCGTCGCGCTGGGGCTGCCGGTGGCTGGGGCGGTGAACGACGTAGGCCGCCAGAGCCTGATGGCCGTTATTCTGCTCGGTGCGATTTGGCTGTTGAACGACTACCGCGGCGTACCGACGCCAGTGCTTATCCTCGCCGCGCTGATGATGGTCGGCATCTTTATGGCAACCCGCACCGCCTTCGGTCGCCGAATTTACGCCATTGGCGGCAATATCGACGCGGCAAGGCTGTCGGGCATCAACGTTGAGCGCACTAAGCTGGCGGTGTTCGCTATCAACGGCCTGATGGTAGCCATCGCCGGGCTGATTTTAAGCTCCCGCCTGGGCGCAGGCTCGCCGTCGGCGGGCAACATCGCCGAGCTGGACGCCATCGCCGCCTGCGTGATCGGCGGCACCAGCCTCTCCGGCGGCGTCGGCAGCGTGGCGGGCGCGGTGATGGGGCATTCATCATGGCCTCGCTGGACAACGGCATGAGCATGCTCGACGTGCCGACCTTCTGGCAGTACATCGTCAAGGGCTCGATCCTGCTGCTGGCGGTGTGGATGGATTCGGCGACCAAGAAGCGGGCCTGATAGGTTATTCCTGCCCTAGGCAGTTCGCCCCGCACGTTTTTTTCGATCTGCGCCGCAGGGTGGAATCGGAGAGCGTGCGGGGTTTTAATCTATACGGCACACTGGCTTTGTTTAGCCAAGAGGAAGGAGAATCAGCATGTTGCAAAACAACGTCGAGGTTAATGTCATCTCTGATGCTGAGCGTGCCGAAGGGATGACGCGTGAGGCGCTTAAGCAGGCAGATAGCGGTCAGGTTATCTCACATGGGGAGGTTTTGGCGTGGGTGGAGAGTTTGAGAAAACCGAGCGTTAAAGAGTCCTAATCGGTTTCGGTGGATATTCCGACCGAAAATGCAGCATGCGTATATCGCCATTGTGCTCGGTCGGAAGTGCGCCTGTATTTGGCCTGGGAGAGCGACGGGCCTACCGTTCCTACGGGCAGTTATGAAGCCCTTCGGGCTTCACCCTAAAGGGCCAGCGCTTGCGCCAAGTCGACCCCCACGGAACGCTCTCCCGTCGGTTAACTTATGTTGTGTCATTCCTTAATTGTGGTGCTTGGGTAAATGTGAGCTATCTTATTGAAGTAACATTGCATTTTAGTACTATGCAAGTAACTCTATAACAGTCCGTCAGGATTAACGCCCTATGTTTGAAAAACGCTTTCGCATTACGCTGCTGTTTAACGCCAACAAGGTCTACGATCGCCAGGTGATTGAGGGCGTTGGCGAGTATTTGCAGGCATCTCAGTGCGACTGGGATATTTTCATTGATGAAGACTTCCGCTGTCGGATAGACAGCGTCAAGGCGTGGCTGGGCGACGGCGTGATAGCGGACTTTGACGATCCGGCTATCGAACAGGCGCTCAGCGGGGCGGACATTCCCGTCGTCGGCGTTGGCGGCTCCTATCACCGCGATGAGGACTACCCCAAGGCGCACTATATCGCCACCGATAACCACGCGCTGGTCAAGCTGGCGTTTGAACACCTGAAGGAGAAGGGGCTTAACCACTTCGCCTTTTACGGCCTTCCCCATGATGACACTCACCGCTGGGCGCAGGAGCGTGAGCACGCGTTTCGCCAGCTGGCGGCGGAGGGCAACTACCGCAGCTCGGTCTATCAGGGCATGGAGACCGCGCCGGAGAACTGGAAGCACGCCCAGAATCGCCTTTCCGACTGGCTGCAAAACCTGCCGGCCCACACCGGCATTATCGCCGTGACCGACGCCCGCGCTCGTCACCTGTTACAGGTGTGCGAGCATTTAGGCATCGCAGTGCCGGAAAAGCTGTGCGTGATTGGCATCGACAACGAAGAGCTGACGCGCTACCTGTCCCGCGTGGCGCTGTCCTCCGTGGCGCAGGGCTCGCGGCAGATGGGCTATCAGGCCGCCAAGCTGCTGCATCGCCTGCTGGGCGGGCAGGGCACACTTCCCGTCCAGCGCGTTCTGGTGCCGCCGATGAAGGTGGTGGAGCGCCGCTCGACGGACTACCGTTCGCTGCACGATCCGGCGGTGATCCAGGCGATGCACTTTATCCGCAACCACGCCTGCAAGGGCATCAAGGTCGAGCAGGTGCTGGACGAAGTCGGCCTCTCCCGCTCCAATCTGGAGAAGCGCTGCCGCGACGAAACCGGCAGCACCATCCATAACCTTATCCATCAGGAAAAGCTCAACCGCGCCTGCGAGTTTCTGGCGGCCAGCACGCTGTCGATTAACGAGATTTCGCAGATGTGCGGCTACCCGTCGCTACAGTATTTCTACTCGGTGTTTAAGAAGGCGCACGGCATTACGCCGAAGGAGTATCGGGATAGGTATGGGGAGCTGGTTTATTAAGTTTATTTATTTGTGAGATATGCCGCGAAGGTATTAAATGGGACTAACATCTTAGAGATTGTATGTAATAAATTGATTCTTCCAATATATCGACTGCTGTTGTGCGGAAAGCGATAAGAAGGGAAGAAAATGCCACCACCACTAAAAATACTTGAACGAATTGAAGATGCTATTCATGCTCATGATGGCAACTCTGAATTGGTGATTGGTTTAGTCGGTGCTGTGGGTACCGATATGGATAATATAAAGAGTGCAATTCAGGATAGACTAAAGGCATTTCAATATACTACAGAAGAAATAAGGATATCGTCAGATATAATCTCAGTTGTTAGAAATATACCTGAAAGCCATAGTGTCTATGAAAATATAAGTCATCTAATGACGGAGGGGAATAATATCAGAAGGATCTGTGAAGATAATGCGATATTAGCACGTTTTGTTGCCGCTAGAATAAATCAAAAAAGAAATAAATACGAATCTCAAGAAGGGATTGTATCGAAACCCTCATTTAGAAAAGCGTATATAGTGAATTCATTAAAACACCCCGATGAAGTGAAAATGCTTAGGGATATTTATACAAATGGGTTTTATCTTATAGGTATATATGCTGATGAAAGCAGAAGGTTGGACTATCTCACTAATAATAAGCTTATAGAATATGAGAACGCAAAGAAATTAATCGAACGAGATTCTGAAGAGAAAGACGAGTGGGGGCAGCATACTCGCGATACTTATGAGCTTTCAGATTTCTTTATAAACTATAAGGGAAGTGTCGATAAGATAAATCAGGACTTGTGGAGAATTCTGGACCTTATGTTCGGAAATCCCTATATAACGCCCACGTTTGATGAGTATGCAATGTTTATGGCATTTTCCGCGTCATTGCGATCTGCCGATCTTTCTCGCCAAGTTGGCGCTGTGCTGACTAAGAATAGGAATATCGTTTCTACAGGCGCTAATGATGTTCCGGCCTTTGGCGGTGGTTTATATTGGCCTGAGTATACGGATAGTGGGATTAAGGATCGTGATAATGGAAGAGATTATAAGTTAGGCCATGACTCAAATGTTAAGGAAAGAAACGCGATTATTGATGATATTTTATTAGGCATCCCGGAAGAACAGCAAGTATCTGTTATGGAAGTGCTCAAGGGAAGCAAACTGAAATATATTACAGAATATGGAAGGGTTGTACATGCTGAAATGGAGGCAATATTAGCATGTGCAAGGAGTAATATAAGTACTAATGATGGTGTTTTATATTGCACGACATTTCCATGCCATAACTGTGCTAAACATATAATCGCAAGCGGAATAAGGCGAGTTATCTATATAGAGCCATATCCTAAGAGTAAAGCGTTTGAATTTCATCCCGATTCTATATCTATACCTGGCGCTAGTGATAAAGATAATAGCGTAATATTTGAGCCGTTTGTAGGCGTTGGGCCAAGATGCTTTTTTAATCTATTTTCTATCAGATTAGGTATAGGTTATAAAGTTAAGCGAAAAGATAAAGAGGGTAATATATTAAATTGGTCAAGAAAAAATGGAAAGTTAAGAGTGCAGATGCTACCATCATCCTATATTGATAGGGAGTCTTTTTCAGCGGGTATTGTAGCTAAGCTGACGGAGAAATTGTAAAATGAATGATAGAGAAGAATTTTTAGCCTATCTTAAACAGGTTAGTGAGATGGTTGAAAAATGGCCTGCGTGGAAAAAAAGTGGATTAAATGCGCCTGCTACAGTAGCAAGGCCTGTGCAAAACCTGCACAAAGTTGGGCTAAGGTATCCTTGCTATGGATATGCTGCTCAACCAAGTGGCGTAAAATAGATCCTGCCAGACAATAAGGTAGATATGGTTTCTACCTTATTGCTAAAAAATTGATGACTTATCGTTACTGTCTTAGTCCCCACCAGATTTCAAATTCGAATTATTTACTTTATCTTCCCTCTCAGGTTTTCTAATGATTTTTTAGAAAATCATTCAGTTACGTTAAGCGTGGGTGTGATAAGGGTTCAAGTTGTGTGACTACGACTGCGGGCGTGTAGGTACAATGAATGTATTTTACAGCATTGTTATTGAGCGCTACGCACTGGCGTAAATCTATGTAGGGCTACCATCTTGAGCGTTTAACGGTATAATCAAAGGGCTTTACCCCTCTCCGTACGGCGTTTTTTCGCGCCAGCGCCTCTGAGCCAACGGAAAGTCATCGTCCCCGGTGGGGCGGCTGGACTTCAAATCCAGATGGGGCCGCCAGCGGTCCTTGGCAGGTTCGACTCCTGTGGCTTTCCGCCAAAGGTTAATATTTTCTTCTCCAGATTGCTCTGTTGTTTTAAAGAAATATGTGACAAATGGGTAGTTATTATATTTTTTAAATTATCTTATTAATTGATATTGGATCATTAATTATTCGTTGGATGAGTTTTTAATGGCTGCCTTGTAACCTGGTTTATTTTCTATTAGAATACATTTGGTTGTGTCTGATAAATTAGAATTTCTTGAATTATTAAATCTAGTAATGTTCTCCATAATGTATTTTTGAACATTTTTGTATGTTTTTTCGGGGCATATTAATGCAATTGCATTGTTCTGAAAAATAGCATAGCCTTCAACCCAAATAAAATTTTTCTCTAGTATTGAATTATCAAAATTTTCTTCAATCCACCCAGTCGGATAATTTTCTTTTAATACCTTATATAATTGCTTTGTATTGTTGTTAAACCCTGAGTAGGTTATTATATTATAGTTTAATTTAGTAAATATACCCGGTGTGGCCGCGATGATAAAGTAAAATATAAATAATAATCCAAGAGAAATTGCTTTTATTGACTGACGTGAATATATATTTCTTTGATTTATTATATAATTCAAAGTGAAAATGGGAATGTATGAAATCATAGCATATATAAGTAATATTAACAATCGGATTGGAATTGTTTGGTATGATGAAACTATATTGGAATTTATAGTGAGTAAGGTAATTAATATAGGGATGTTTATTACCGCGCCTTGTAATAATATTTTTAGGAATATCACAATGTTATTGTGATAAAAAATATAAATAAAATAGCAAAAATAGAATGATGCTAAAAAAGTAATTAACCCTAATATGATATTTCCATCATTTATAGAACCTAAGACTACAAGTATAAAACTAATAATAGTCCCATTAATAATTATTTCTTTATCTCGTAAATTATTTTTATTTATTAGATAAAGCATAAAGAAAAATACCGCGGGTAGTATGATTATAAATAGACATGCAGTAATTACTATACTCATGGATGCAAAAATAGAAAATAATGCGGACGGGCTAGAAATTGCTGATGGCAATAGAGGTAATTGTTCAATTGTTTTCAGATAAAACCATAGATTAATAAACCCAATAGATATAAAAAGCATACTAATTGGTGCTATATGTTTAATGAAGGATTTTAATAGATTAAAAATTGAGAGATTTTTTTCCTTATGAGCTAAGACAATTCTTTTCATAAACATTTCCTTTTGCTTATTTAACCGTTTCCATCAATTGACAATAGATGAGTTACCCCTTCGGCTCAATTCTTTTTCTACGTAGTTCTTCCCTTGCCAAATTCTTAAACCAATTCGCTAAACTAACCCCTTCTTCCGCAGCAGCTGCATCCAACTGCTCACGCAAAGCCGGATCTATTCGCATTTTGAACTGTGGTGATTGCCCGCCGCCTTTTGGCTTTTTATCTCGGGATATAATTGACAAGTGGCTACCTATTATATAAAGTCATTCCGATAGGTGGCTACTTTATCACGTCGTCACCTAAAGAAACAACGCCCCGGCGTGCTGCAACACAACCGGAGCGTCTAACCACATCAACTATCACGGAGCTGATCATGGCTAACCCCCATTCTACCCCAAAATCCCCCATTTCCCGAACCGAACGTCGCTACCACGTAAGATATCGCCCGTTAGGCTATCGAGGCGACGTTCCGATGCTGACGGTTTCCGGCCTTTGGCTGAAAGAGATAGGGTTCGACATCGGTAAAGGATTTACCGTCAAGGTCTCGGACGGCTGTCTGGTACTGCTGGCCGATACCGATCGCGAAGCAGAATTACACGCCAAGCTTGAGCAGGTTCAGTGCGCAGTGAACAGCGTAAAAACGGCCATCGCGGTTTGACGTAAAGCGGGGCTGATAGGCAGTCTTCGTTAGCCCCGTTTAAACAGATAAATGCGAGAAGCCTTCCTAATTTTTAAATCCCTTTATAAAGAAGGCGAGCCTGAACAAAATACAACCTGTAAGCCTTACTTACAGGTTCGGTAATCGCGAAGCGGCGCTAAGCCTCGCCTTGAGCCGGTTGGATAATTCAGTTGTTCGGTAAAACCGAACAACTGTCAGTGGAGAAAAAAGCTATCGGGGTCAATATTTCAGTTTGTTGTTTGTTCTGATTTCGAATTAGGGCTTCTACGTTAACCGCCATACTTCGTTACCAACGTAACTCTGAAGTGGGTAAAAAATAAATCCGTTCAACTTGATCGTTTAAATCGTAGTGCATCTGCATTGTTATCGGAATATGGAAACCTTCCACAGTGAATTTGTCAGTCCAGCCATACTGTTTCTTCAGAATAGTTTTTGGTGGAACATTACCATCAGGGGGGCCGAATGTGTCATGGACCCATGAGCGGGACATATTAGTTTTTAATGGTGACGGTAGCTCGTTAGGAAATACCCAATTTTTAACTTTTTCATATATGATTATTAATTCAATTCCTTGTAAAACTCTTCCTTCACGTTTAAAAGATAAAAATACGCCTTCTTTCTTCATGTCTATACTTAGGTTAGGAGAGCCTGAAAATCCTTTCGGCTCCGTTTGATAAGGTATCAGCCTTGCCTCCATAATTTCATGATAACTTTTACCTAGACTACGTATTAAGGCTTCCACATTAACGGTCATTTGTATAATCCTTGTTCTGAATTTAGTTTATGCATTTTGGCTCTGGCGCTTTCAATTTGCTGTTTTGTTATTCCATGTTCTAATAGTGCTGATTTTATTGCATCAAGATTGCGATCAAGAGCAGCCCGTAAATCGCGAGAATCCCTATCTATTACATATGGCTGATTTCGTCCACCAAATGTTTCACTAATCCTTTGATGGATTTCTTTCGGTATGATGATCGAGGCTACATTTGATACAGCTTCGGATATTTGCCTTGGTGACGTTTCAGGATTGAGTCGTATTAAATATGCTTCAACAGCAGCACTTGAAGGCATATGATCCGCATGGTACTTTCCCTCTCTTGATCGTCCATCAAAATTGCCATACAAATCCACCTCCAACAGCTCCACCGGTGGCTTACTCAGATAAATATATATCGGCTCAAACGCCCCATCTGGATGAACCAGAATATAGTCCCTGAAATTCTTCTCATCCGGCATCGGTAAGGTTTCGGTGTAGCCACCGGTTTCCGTCGGTTCCGGTATGATGAGGATCGTTGGCGGCGGGACAAAAACCTCGCTATTACCGGTATCCTTTGGCAGTTCAAAATCTGGGCTACCTGGCGTCCAGAGTAGAGAAGGGCCTTTGGCTCCGTCTTCCCAGAATTCATACCCACCAGTTCCTAGATTCTTAGTCATTGACCGAACCGGTACCTGATCGGAAATAGAGCCATTGCCAGTATGGTATCCCTTCACTTCAGGCTTGCCCGTGATGCCGTTTGTTACCCACTGAAAGCGCAGTCGGGTCGTGGCCGTTCCCCTCTGTGTGGCTATTTCTGCTAGCCGCGAGTTATCAATAAAATCCTGTTCGTCGCTGTTGAGCTTTTCTGAATAAAAAGTGCCAAATAGGCCTACAGTCCACGGGCTGGGTGTCATCCATCGTCCGGAAATCATACGCGTAGCCGCACCGCCGACTGTGCGGAATGCGGTAGTACCCAAGCTTTCCGTTGCAGCGGCTCCTACCTTCGCGACGGCGGCGCCTGCGGCGATTTGGTAAAATCCCACCTTGCCAAAATTACTGACGGACTCAGTATCGCTTCCCGCATCGGTACAGCCGCTTCCCCTAAGGCAGGATTTGGCAAAGACGGGAATAACCCCCATGGTTTCAGAAGAATTGAGAGAATTAGCCATTGGTGAAGAGGGTGATGCAGCGTCAGCTTGTGGTTCTTCAGCCGAAAAAGAATGGGATGCTGAAGAAGAAGCTCTAGAGCTACCGCGGGTATCGTCCGCAAAAAGTCGGCTGTTGGCAGCGATAATACGGTTACTTTTTGCTGGGCAGCCGCAGGCGATAATGTAACCGTCCAGAGCCGCGGGCTTTCCGTGAATAATGAACGAGGGTAGACCTTCAATGATAGTACCGACCTTACCACATTTGGGACAGGTGGCTTTGTCTCCCATACAGGCTACGGGTCTACATCACCGATAAAATATGGCTGACCGGTAATAATCGTGCCTCCCGTCGTCGTTCTGTCACCAACAACGGCTATGCGCTTCGTTGCCATAGTTCATCCTTGTCATTTGGTATCTAACATCATATTTCACACATGAGAAACAATTTCATAATTAAATAATATTATTTTTAATAAAATAAATTCAATTGGAAATTATTTATAATTTGATAAGTAATAGTGAGGGGCATTTTTGCTTACAGCAGGTAATTTTTAGCAGATTGCGGATCCAGACTTTCTTTTCATCCAAGCAGGGTTGCTGAGAATGGTCGATATGAAATTGCTGTTGCCAGTGATAAGACAGAATATGAATACAGATGGCGCCCCTGTTCTATGGGAAATAGCCGCTTGATAGCGCACAAAAAACGCCCTACTATCCCAAACATGCTTTCTCCATCAGAGCAAAAAGTTAAACAAAGCGCTTCCCTTTTGTTGTAAAACGCGGTTAAATTTAAAATCATTTTTTATGCATAAAAATGCATTTATTGATTAAGTAAAAAAACTACCAATTTTGCCATCAGGACATCAAGCAGGGTTCTCTCTTATGACAACGATTCTCAAGCATCTTCCCGTAGGTCAACGTATCGGTATTGCCTTCTCCGGCGGTTTGGACACCAGCGCCGCGCTGCTGTGGATGCGCAAGAAAGGGGCGGTTCCCTACGCCTACACGGCGAATCTGGGCCAGCCGGATGAAGACGACTACGAGGAAATCCCTCGCCGCGCGATGGAATACGGCGCGGAAAACGCCCGCCTGATCGACTGCCGCAAGCAGCTGGTGGCGGAAGGCATTGCCGCCATCCAGTGCGGCGCGTTCCATAACACCACCGGCGGCCTGACCTACTTCAACACCACCCCGCTGGGGCGTGCGGTCACCGGCACCATGCTGGTCAGCGCCATGAAGGAAGACGGCGTCCACATCTGGGGCGACGGCAGCACCTATAAGGGCAACGACATCGAGCGCTTCTACCGCTACGGCCTGCTGACCAACGCCGAGCTGAAAATCTACAAGCCGTGGCTGGACACCGACTTTATCGACGAGCTGGGCGGGCGTCAGGAGATGTCCGAGTTTATGACCGCCTGCGGCTTCGGCTACAAAATGTCCGCCGAGAAGGCCTACTCCACCGATTCCAACATGCTTGGCGCGACCCACGAAGCCAAAGATCTGGAGTTCCTCAACTCCAGCGTCAAGATCGTCAACCCGATCATGGGCGTGAAGTTTTGGGATGAAAGCGTCAAGATCGCCGCCGAAGAAGTCACCGTTCGCTTCGAACAGGGCCATCCGGTAGCGCTGAACGGCAAAACCTTTAGCGACGACGTCGAGATGATGCTGGAAGCCAACCGCATCGGCGGTCGCCACGGCCTGGGCATGAGCGACCAGATTGAAAACCGCATCATCGAAGCGAAAAGCCGCGGCATCTACGAAGCCCCGGGAATGGCGCTACTGCACATCGCCTACGAGCGCCTGCTGACCGGCATCCACAACGAAGACACCATCGAACAGTACCACGCGCACGGTCGCCAACTGGGCCGCCTGCTGTATCAAGGACGCTGGTTCGATTCCCAAGCGCTGATGCTGCGCGACGCCCTACAGCGCTGGGTCGCCAGCGCCATTACCGGCGAAGTCACGCTGGAGCTGCGCCGCGGCAACGACTACTCAATCCTCAACACCGTCTCCGACAACCTGACCTACAGCCCAGAGCGGCTGACGATGGAAAAGGGCGACTCGGTGTTCTCGCCGGACGACCGCATCGGTCAACTGACCATGCGCAATCTGGATATCACTGATACGCGCGCCAAGCTGTTCGGCTACACCCAGGTTGGCCTGCTGTCCTCATCTTCTGCCATCGGCCTGCCGCAGGTCGAGAATCTGGAAAACAAGGCGGAATAATCCCTCTATATGCCAAAGGCCGCCGTCAGGCGGCCTTAAATTATTAGTCGTTATCTGAAATTGTTAACGGGGTCAAACGGAGGGAGAGCGCTACTCGCTTCGCTCGCCCTGCGGGCCAACACTACGTATTGTTCAACGCCTAAAGGCGTTGTCCGTTGGGGTCGACTTGGCGATAGCCAACGACAAACCGGCTTTGCCGGTTTGAACAGCGCTTGCGCTGGCCCTTTAGGGTGAAGCCCGAAGGGCTTCATAACTGCCCGTAGGAAGGCTAGGCCCGCCGCACTCCAATACTAATACAGGCGCCCTCCCGGCCGAGCACAACGGTGATATAAGTGGGTTGTACTTTCGGCCGAAATATCCTCGGAAGCCAATTTAATGAGGCTTTAGATGCCTAAATGGAGGCCACCGGTATTTCATCCACCACCTAAAAGTCACCCTCTCATTTATGTTAACCCCATCACATTTCCCCCCACTAACCGCCCCCCACCCATGGGAAACTCACATTCTCATTTTTCTTAAAAAGCAATTGGCCGAGAATTTCGACTATTCATGCAGCAATAGGCGCGATGGGTCTATACCCTAACTAACGGCGCTTATTCACCAAAACGGGAGTCCCTCATGCGCGGTAGCCTTAGTTCAGTCTTCGATTCAGAGCTGTATTCTTCCCTGTTCACGCAGCCGGAAATGAAGCAGATCTGGTCTGATGAAAACCTGATCCGCTGCTGGCTGTCGTTTGAAACGACGATTGCCCGCGTGCAGGCGGAATTGAACATTATTCCTATGCAGGCAGCGGACGAGATCGCCGACACCTGTAACGCGCTGGAAATTGACTGGCCTCGGCTGGCCGCCGACACCCGGTCAGTCGGCATGGCGATTAAGCCGCTGGTCGATCAAATCACCGATGCCGGCACGCCGCTGGTGAAAAGGTATCTGCACTGGGGATGCACCACGCAGGACCTGCTGGACACCGCGCTGGCCATGCGGGTGAAACAGTCCCTTATCCTGCTGCGCAGCCAGCTGGTGGCGCTCGGCGAGAGTTTGAGAACTATGGCGCTGGCGCATAAAGCGACGGTGATGGTCGCCAGAACCAACTCGATGGATGCGTCCGCCACCACCTGGGGGCTACAGGTCAGCAGCTATCTGGGAGAAGTCGCCCGCCACATTCAACGCCTCGACGCGCTCTATCCCTCCGCTATCACCGGCCTGTTCGGCGGCGCGGTGGGCAACCTGTCGTCTGTCGGGCAGCACGGCATGGAGACGCGCAGAAACCTGATGCAGGCTCTGGGGCTTTCTACCCCCGTCGGCATGATGAACGCCAGTCAGGACAACGTCGTGCAGGTGGTTCAGTTCTTCGCGCTGGTGCACGGCACGCTGTGCCGGATGGCTAACGACGTGGAAAACATGGGGCGCGCTTCTGTGGCTGAAGTCAGAGAAGGCGAGGGCGGCGGCGGCTCCAGCACTATGCCGCACAAGACCAACCCCCGCGCCAGCAATATGATCCAGACCCTGTCCCGCATGGGCTGGATGTACGCGTCCGGCTCTGCCAACCTGCTCGATCAGCAGGACGTGCGGGCTGCCTCTATGCGCGTACTCAACTGGACCGTGCTGCCGGAAGCGGCGCTGGCGCTGTCCGCCAGCCTCGACCGCGCCTGCCGTCTGGTGGAGCATTTGGTGGTCGACAGGCAGAGAATGAGAGACAACTTTAGCGCGTCGAAAAACTTCATTATGTCCGAATCCGTATCGATGGCGCTGGCCGACAAAATCGGTCGGGACGAAGGCTACCACATCATGAAGGCACTGCTGAAAGGCGCAGACGGCTCGCAGGACTTACAGCAGCTGGCGCTTGGCTGTGAGCGCATTCGCGAAACGCTGACGGAAGAAGAGATTATCGCCGCCTGCGATCCCTCGTCCTACCTCGGCTGTAACGACGCGCTGATTGATGAAACCGTCGCGTTTTTCGACTCGATTGATAAAACGCTGAAGGCGTAGCGGAAACGGTCAGAACCAAGCCCCGTAAGAACGATCTCTCGGGCTTAATTTTTTGAAGCTTGCCTATTTTGGCAGCGGCGAAAACGTCTCGAAGAAGACAAACAGCTCTTCAAGCTGGTCAAAGTTCCCTTCGCCTTCACCCTGTTCATAGGCTAGATGCAGCACCAGCTCAACGAAGAAGAAGCCGATAATTCGGCTTTTAAACACCGACTGCGCGTCGCTCGGCAGAACAAACTGCAAGTCGCAGAATTTGCCGTAAGGATTGGACTCAGAGTTGGTCACGAGCACGACGACGGCGCCTTTTTTGCGAAACCACTCGGTAACTCGGATCACCACGCGGTTAAACCGATAATACGAAAAGGCGATCAGTACGTCTCGGTTTGAGATATTCAGTAAGGATTTCGGTAAATCGCCGGCGTCTATGGAAAGCAGCGTCACCTTATCTCTGAAGTATTTAATCAGCGTGGTGAAATGCTCGGCCATAGCGTGGGAAGACGCAGGGCCGATCACATAGATGCGCCGCTCAGTGTCCAAAATCAGCTGAATAAACTCGTCGAGGCTTTCAATATCGATATTGTCTTTGAAGCTTTCAAACAGGGTGGACACGTTTTTATTAAATTCGGCGACGATCTCTGAGGTAGAGGCCGTGGGCTTTTCCTGCGCGCGGGAGGCCAGCTCGAACGGCGGCACCAGCTTCTGCTGCGCCAGCGTGTCTTCCAGCGCGCGCCGAAAGGCAGCATAGCCGGTAAAACCGAGCTTGTTTAGAAAGCGCCCAACGGTGGCTTTACTGACGGCGGCATTGCGGGCGAGGTCTACAATGCCGTGAAAGGGCAGTTCGCTAAAGTGCTTTCGAATATAGTCGTCCAGCCGATATTCGGACTCGGTCAGCGAATTCAGCGCTGCCGTTTGTGAAATATAGTCTTTTAACGTCAGCGGAACGCTATGTTTCATTGATGGCAGCCCCTCGGTATTTACGCCAGCTCAGTTCACCAGCACGGTTCATAATAAGCGTTTCGTGAAAAAATAGCTTGTTCACCCTTTTTAAAAGGCGCATCGAGACCGTTTTTACACACGGGTCGAACCCATTATGAACTGCGATCCTGCGCACAGTTTATTGTGAGAAAAAAACTTTCTCATTCAGGCTGTGGTTGGCAGCTCCTACTATTACTTCGTAAAAATCGACGTCAAAAATTTAAAAGCGCATCTTTCCATCCGGAAAAATAAAGAGAAGGACACACCACATGGCTGCATTTATCATCGCAATAGTGATTACCGTTATTGCTGCTTGGCTAATTATCAAAAATTACCAGCCGCAGACAGTGTTACTGCTGGCGGGGATTGCGCTGCTGACGATCACTGTGATTTTTTATCCTGAAAACAGCATTCTCTACGGTAAAGCGAAGACAACAGGGTCAGTCTGGCTGGATATCTTTGCCTTTGCCAAAAATTCGCTGTCAACGCAGATTGCGGGCATTGGCCTGATCATTATGGCGGCGGGCGGCTTTGCCAGCTATATGGATCACATCAAGGCCTCCAGCGCGATGGTTAACGTGTGTATTCGTCCCTTACAGATTATCAAAGCGCCGTACCTGATCCTGGCGCTGGGCTATATCTGCGCTCAACTGCTGCACGTGGCGATTTCCAGCGCGGCCGGGCTGGCGATGCTTTTGCTGGTGACCTTCTTCCCTGTACTGGTACGCCTGGGCGTGAGTAAAGCCGCTGCCGCCGCGATGATCGGCCTGTGTGCGTTTATGGATCTCGGCCCGGCGGTCGGAACCGCCAACCTGGCGGCTAAGCACGCGGGTATGGAAACGGCGGTCTACTTTGCCCACTACCAGATGCCGGTGGCGGTGGCGGTGATGCTGGTGGTCTCCGTGCTGATTTTCTTTACGGCGAAGTACTACGATAAAAAAGAGGGGCACGTTGTTGTGGTGCAAAGCGCCGTGGACGTTAGCGCGCCCGAGGAAGATCGCGCGCCGACGCTCTATGCGCTGCTGCCTATTTTCCCGGTTGTGCTGGTGCTGGTCTTCAGCCCGCTGGTGATTGACAGCATTAAGATTGACGTTGTGACCGCCATGATTATCGGCACGCTGACGGCCTTTATCTGCGAGCTGATTGTGAAGCGCGACTTCCTCGCCTGCTGTAAAGGCGTCCAGGTGTTCTTTAAGGGCATGGGCGGCATGTTTACCAGTATTGTTTCTTTACTGGTGTGTGCGGATATCTATGCGCAGGGGATGCAGAAGATCGGCGCTATCGACTACCTGCTGGTCTCAGTCCAAAACGCCGGATTTGGCTTTACCAGCATGACGATTGTCATGACGCTGCTGGTAGGCGTGACGGCGGTGCTAACCGGGTCTGGCGTGGCGGCCTTTTTCTCCTTCGCGGGGATGGCGCCGGCTATTGCGACCAAGTTTGGCGCCAGCGCGGTCAGTATGATCCTGCCGATGCAGCTGATGGCGGGAATGGGGCGCTCTATTTCGCCGGTGGCGGGCATTATCATTGCGGTCAGCAAAGCCGGTGAATGCTCGCCGTTCGCCATCGTAAAACGCACGCTTATTCCCGCTCTGGGAGGTATCGTGACGATGTTTGTAGTGAACTTTCTGGTGTTCTGACGCTAAAGGCTTTCTGACGCCATCAACGCGCCGCCCGGTGAACGTGAAGTTTGCCGGGCGGTGCGTTTTTTACTGTATCCCTAAATCCTGCGCCTGCTCTGCCAGCGCCTGCATGGCGTCGAGGCTTTCACGTTCGCGCGCTTTCTTATACGTCATCAGGTCAGAAAACAGCACCCTACGGTGCCGCCCGGCCCTGTGGAACGGCAGTCGGCCTTCTTCCAGCAGTTTCACCATGTGGGGGCGCGAAACGTTGAGCATGTTGGCGGCTTCCTGCGTCGTTAACTCTGCGTGAATCGGCACGATCTGCACGGCGTTGCCGGCGGCCAGCTCTCCAAGAATGTCTATTAACATCGTTAGCGCGCTGGTCGGCAACTCGATAGTGTGAGTTTTGCTATCCGCATCCAGAATTGAAATGCGCTGGGTGTCCAATTTCGTGGAAAGATGCGCGATAAGTTCCCGTTTTCCCCGCTGGGCTAACTCAACTTCATGGGGGGCGGGAAGGCTAAGATGGGTTAACGCTGTCGTCATGGTGATTATCCTCCCTTTGTCGTTTTCAAGAGAATAATCGAAATAAACGAAAATTACAATATTCGAAATAAACGAAAAGCAGGAGAGGTAGGATCGCCTCGAACGATAGCGAGCCGGAAGGCGCTAAAAAGAGAAAAGTGGAACAGCGCGTATTTTCTACGCCTGCGTCACTTTTCCCCCCGCGTCGATAAACGGCGCGATGGCTTCAACAGGCGCATGCCTGTCGGTAATCAGCTGCCAGCGCTCCGGAAACGACGCCCAAGCGGACTGGGAGGCGGCGCCGAGCTTGGTGCTGTCCGCCAGAATGAAGGTCTCTGCCGCCTGGCGCATCATCAGGCGCTTGAGGGAAGCCTGTTCGAGCGTGGCTTCACATAGCCCCCGCTCGGCCACTACGCCGTCGGCGCTGGTGAACAGGCGAGCGGCGGTGAGGGTGCGCATGGCCTCTTCCGCCAGCGGGCCGTAGCTGGTCATGCTGATGGGGCGAATGGTGCCGCCGAGCAGAATCAGGGAAATTCCCGGCGCGTCTGTCAGCATCCAGGCAACTTTCATATTGTTGGTAATAACGCGAAGGGTGCGTTCCCGCAGCAGCTGGGCGAGGGCGGTGACCGTTGAGCCGCCGTCGAGGATTAAGGTCTCCCCGTCTTGAATATAGGCGGCGGCGGCGCGGGCAATGGCCTGCTTGGCCTCGATGTTGCGCACTTCGCGCTCGGCCAGCGTTTCTTCAACCGCGCTGGGGGCGAGAATGGCGCCACCGTAGGTGCGCATCACCGCCTTTTCTTTGGAGAGGCGCTGCAGGTCGCGCCGCACGGTAGAAGGGGAGACGCCGAAGCGCTGTGCCAGCACGTCGACGTCGGCTTCGCCCTCTGCGAGCGCAATCAGAATTTGTTCTCGACGTTCTCTGCTATGGCGCATGGTAGCCCAAACCTCCCTTTGCTGAATTGGGCTCTATTTTGGCAGAAAAGAGTCCAATTGTCTGTGACAAAGGGAGAATTTGAGTTTCCCCAGATCGACTAGGCGTCGGCCTTCGGCGCGAGCATCACCGCCTGACGAAGCGCTTCGATCAGGCTGGCCTCGTCGGCAATACCCTTACCCGCGATGTCGAAGGCGGTGCCGTGGTCGACAGAGGTGCGGATCACCGGCAGGCCGATAGTGATGTTAACGCCGTCGGCAATGCCCATCACCTTGATCGGGCCGTGGCCCTGGTCGTGGTACATGGCGATTACCACGTCGAAGTCGCCGCGGGTGGCTCTAAAGAACAGCGTATCCGCAGGCAGAGGTCCCTCAACGCTCCAGCCTTTGGCCTGACAGGCAGTGATAGCAGGGATGATTTTGCTCTCTTCTTCGCCGTAGCCGAACAGGCCGTTTTCGCCCGCGTGCGGGTTAATGGCGCAGACGCCGATGCGCGGGTTTTCGATACCGGCGCGGATTAGCGTCTCGTGGGCGCGCCCGATGGTGCGCTCAACCAGACCGGGTTCGATCTTGGCGATGGCGTCAATCAGGCCGATGTGAGTGGTGACGTGCACCACGCGCAGGTTCGGCGCGCTCAGCATCATAGAGACTTCCGGCGTATGGGTAAGGTAGGCCAGCGTCTCGGTATGGCCGGGGAACTTGTGACCCGCAAGGTACATGGCTTCTTTGCTGAGCGGTGCAGTACAGATAGCCTGCGCCTGACCGGACTCAACCAGTTCGACCGCTTTCTCAATAAAGCGATAGGAGCCTTCACCGGCCTCTTTGGAGACTTCGCCAAACGGCAGCTCGGTAGGGATGATGTCCAGATCGATGCAGTCGATGGTGCCAAAAGAGTAGGCTGCGCCTTCCGGCGTTTTCAGCGCGTTGATAACGAGATCGGACTTAAGCAGCGCTGCGGCTTTTTGAAGCCTTTTTGCGTCGCCAATCACCAGCGGCCGGGCCGTTTCGTAAACAGAGCGGTGACTTAAGCTCTTTACGATAATTTCGGGGCCAATGCCGGCTGCGTCTCCCATGGTGATAGCAATAACGGGGCGAACTGCTGATGCGTTAGGCATAGTGAACATTTCCTCTTAATAATATGAAACTGGGCATATTTTACCAAAACTTGCTTTTTACCGGCTCTCATACAGCGCATGAATGCGCTCAAGGCAGCGGGGAAGCGTATTTTCTCCGCCAAACGCGCCGGCTTTGGTGACGACCGGTGTGCGAACCTGCCCAATCGACAGGCCAAGTGGAATGCCGCTTTCCACCTCTTCAACCAGTTCAAGGCCGTTGACGCCGAAGTGGTTGAGCAGCGCGACGGCGGTATCTCCGCCGGTGGCGATCAGACCGCCGATCGCGCCAGCCGCCGGGCGCATCGAGGCGGCCAAGCTGTCCATCAGGCGCGTGCCGAGGGTGAGATCGGGGGATTCGGTCAGCTCAACCTCTACCAGAACGTCCTGCCCGCTGGCGAGGTCTGCCAATATAGAGGCTGACGCAGCATCAAGGCGGGTTTTGTCATCAGCCAGAATAATGTCTGGGCCGATGAGGGCGTGGCGCACTTTGCCGGATAGCACCAGCTGCTGCGCGGAGGCGCGCGAGGCTTCGGCAAGGCTGCCGACGGCAATAAGCACGCCGCCTCGTTTTGACGGCAAGTTTAGAGAAGGGCTATGCGTGGCCCTGTTTTCCTGCTGAGCGAGAGAAGCGGCGAGGCCGCCTGATCCTACCCAAAACAGGCTTTCTGCGCGCGGCAGCGTTGCCGCAGCGATAATATCGAGATCGTCTTCAGTGGCGGCGTCGCATACCAGCGCCGCCAGCCCTTTGCGTTGGGCTTCGTCAATAAGCTGACCCAGCGCCTGTGCGCCCTGGCGCACATTGGCGAGAGAAATTGCGTCAGCGGGCAGGCCCGCCTCGGTTAAAATTGTCGGGATGTGGGCGCTCTCATAGGTGTGATCCCGTGCCCACAGCGGTGTTGATTCCAGCGGCTGTCCTTGAACCAGAACGGCACCGCCTTCAGTGGTGCGTCCGGTGCCGGGGAAGGCTGGGGTGACAATAACAAAAGCGCCAGCGCCTTTTTCTTTCAGAAACGCGACGGTTTCCGCCAGCTCGGCGGCTGGCTGTCCGCGCAGGGTCGAATCGACCTTTTTGTACAGTCGCGTACTGGGTGACCAGAAACGCTCAAGAGCTTCTCGGTGGGCGACAGCGGCCTGCGCCGCTGTCATGGCCCTGCTTTCGATATTTGCTGATACGACGGGCGCGCTCGAGGTGCCGTCTCCCCAGATCACTGCGGCAGGCGTTCCCGCCTTAGTGAAGGCGATAGCGCAGTCGGCTGCGCCGGTCAGGTCGTCGGCGGCGATGAACCAGTTGGATTGCATAGCGTTTCTCCTCAATACGCGCTTGTGTCGATATCTTTTTTTATTGTGCTTTTTCGATCGGCGTGACGGCCTTATTCCGTATCCGGCAGGTCTTTCGGCGCGCCGAACTTCTTAGCGCCCCAGGCTGTGACCAGCGGAGTCAGGATAGCCGTTACCACCACGCAGGCGGCTACCAGCGCCGTTGCGTGCTTGGCGGCTTCCGCATAGGCCGGGTTTGACGCAGCGACAATGGCCGGTACGGCCGCTGCGTTACCCGCCGTCGATGCCGCGGCGAGCCCTGCTACCCCCGTGCCGCCCGTCAGGCGATCGCCAATAAACAGCGTGAAGCCGGTGACAACAACAACGCCAACGCCCAGCAGAATACCCATCAGACCCGCCTGCCAGATTTTGGTCAGATCCAGACCGAAGCCCAGAGACAGCGCGAAGAACGGGATCATGACCGGGCTGGCCACTTTCAGGAAGTTGCGCATTTCATGGTCAAGGTTACCGATGATCATACCGATAACGAGAGGCAGGATCGCACCCACCATGGTTTGCCACGGGAAGGCGGAGAGGCCAGCGATGCCGAGAGTCACCATGGTCAAGAACGGACCGGACTCCAGGCACATCAGCGAGTAGGCGCCGACGTCGCGAGGTTTGCCGTACTGACCCATCAGCGCCATATAGAGGCCGCCGTTGGTATCGTTAAGAGCAGCGACCACCGCCAGCGTTGACAGGCCGTAGAACAGGCCGCTGTCGATGGGGGATTCACCGAGGAACTGGCCCATCACGATGCCGATAACGGCAGCGGTACCGACTTTAATGCCGAACAGCGTACCGCCTTTTTTCAGGATATAGGGCGTCGCCTTCACGTCGATGCTGGCGCCCATACAGACATAAAAGACGGCGAGAATGCTTAGCGCGCCGTTGAACAGTGCGCCCGTAAAGGAACCGAAATAGGTTGCCGTTTGGGGAAAGAAAGTTGAAATGAACGCTCCGGCGAAAAGCGGGACGACCATCATGCCTCCCGGTACGGCTTCTATGGCGCGTTTAATGCGGATTTGGGCCATTTATATCTCCTTGAGTTGCGTGATTTGAGCGCATTGAATGCGTTCTAGCAGTTTGACTCTAGTTTTTTTAAATGAAATGCGCAAATAATTTATTCAAATGCGTGATCTGCGCAAAAAAATTGATAAAAACCGTTTCTTAAAAAAGTCCTCAATTTTACGATTTTTTGAGACATTAATCTTTCTCTTCACTTTTTTATAAGCGTAGAAACCTTGATAAAACGCGGTGTTCGCTAAGGTTGTCAGCAGTCTGCTATGCTGGTGGAAGAGCATCAATGCGTGCTGGTGTGTTATCGAATATGTTGGGGTTCTACTGATTATGAAAGAAAGCGTCAGCGTGCAGTGCTCAAGTGAAGATATTTGCCATCTTCTTTATTCCCTTGCTCGTGAAAGAAACGGGCAGAACGTCTGGCTTGAGCTTAACGACGTTCCGACGCTGATCGTTCAAAATGCGGCCGATGCTGACTACGTTTTGCGGCGCAACTACGTTAACTATGAAAAGAACATGGCCTGGTTCAGACAGGCGCTGGGCGCTTCGCGCTTTTTTGAAAACGGCGATGCGTGGAAAAAGCACAAAAACCTGACGCAGCCCTTCTTAAATAACTTTAACGACGCTGACGTAGTGAAGTATTCCATTCAGTACGGGCAGCGAGCGTTAAAACAGTTTTTGCAGGCTGATGGAGAGACGCTAGATGACAGAACCTTTCGCGAAATGGCGATGGCGGTTTTAATCGAAAGCTTTTTCTCTCTATCTTTGGAGGACGTTGCGCTTGATGTGGAACCTATCGCGCAGCTGATGGCCTACAGCTCGGAGTTTTCTTTTATTCCCGCAGGGGAGAGCGGTTTAGCCAAGAGAAGGAAGCTGGTGCAGCTGCGAGCGCTGCGCTACCACGTTCGCGATTCGCTGGCCGTTTTTCGGCAGACCGGCGTAACCTCTCCCATGTTGGCGCGTATGCTTCGCGCTGAATCAGAGCCGGGCAGCCAAATCGTGTTGGAAGACGAGCTGATGACGTTTTTGGCTGCGGGCTCGGAATCGACAGCGGCGGCGATGGGCTGGGTTTGCTACTCGCTTGCTCGCCACCCTGAAGTGCAGGAAAAGCTGTATCGGGAAGTCTCGGCCTGTACCACTCCGAGCCGTTGGGAGGATTTGAGCCAAATGCCGGGGCTGATGGCCTTTATTTCCGAAGTGATGCGTTTATACCCGCCGATCCCTGTGATTATTCGACAGTCTTTGAATGCGGATCGCATCGGTTCTGAGGCGATTTCTGAGAAAGAGAATATTCTGGTTTCGTTTATCGGCATCCTGCACGACGAACGGCGGTATCCTAATCCTTGGGAAATGAATCTGAGAGAACCGCCTTATTCCCCCTTAGCGGATAAAGAGAGCGCTTTGCATATCGCTTTTAGCAGAGGCCCTAGGCTGTGCGGCGGAAAGGACTTTGCGCTAGTGGAGATGGCGGGGTTTGTTCACACATTTATTAAGCACGCCACGTTTTCACTGACGTCCGAGGCTGCGCCCGAGTTTCTTTGGCGATCGCAAATGCTGTGTCGCGGTAGTCAGCCTGTGAGAGTGGCGCACCGCGAACGATGAGGCGTCTAAATAGGTATCGTTAAGTTCGGGTTTTTCTGAGGCGGTATGAAAAAATGGCTGTTCCTGCCCCTACAGCAGTAATGCAGAGAAAGGCGATCAGATTATTCCAGCTCCTTTGATTCTGCGCCGCCTCTCCCTGAGGGGACGTGACCTTATAGTCGCCGACTCGGTCGACAAACACCTCTCGCTCGACAGTATATCGACTGCCGCGCGCAATGTAGTTTTTTTGCATTGTTGATATTTTTTCCTCAGAGAGGTACTTACCGTCCTGAGAGGCAAAGATCGCATAATTTCGACGGACGGTTTTACTGCTTCGTCGACCGGTTTTCTCTCTTTCTTCTTTGACCAGAAGTTCTCCGGTCGACGTGAATGGATAAACGCCGATGCTTTCGAAACTCCGCCATACTGCATATCCAGCAGCGCTTGAAAGAACAAGCCCGAGGGCGAAAATTACTGAACCAACGGCAATAAAGATATTGAAAGTACTTTTGGCCACGTGAGACTTCCCTGTTGTCACTGTCTGTGGTGAATCGACTGACCAAACGTGGCCTATCGAAACTTTGTCTGACTAATATAATCAATATCTGCACGATTAACTTATAAAAGCGTGTTTTTTCTCCACGCTAGCGGCTGGAAGTGCCTCGGTTACTCGGGCTTCACTTGGCACTACTTTTTTCACATAGGGTTTATAAGCGTGGTAAATATATTTTATCTGAAACGTGCGCCCACAGGTATTACACAAATAGCGCTGATAGCCCGAACGGGCTGTGCCGTGCTTTTTGACTGAATCAGCCTGATGGCAGTAGCGACAGGGGACTTTTTCTTTCAACATAGCGAGTTCCTTTTTATGTTTTTTCGTTACGTGTTTCGCGATTTATCGTTCAGTTAATTCAAGGGCGTTTTTTTGGCTATGGTGCTGGGTAACGGAGTGGCGTAGCAGAGTGATTCCTGAGCCTGCAATTCCCCCAGAAGTGCTGCTAGCATTAGAATCAACAGGCTTTTGGGATGTGACTTTTTGACTGAGGCATCCAGCGTAAACTGGTAACAGTGGGCGCTATCGGTTGCGTTTTGTTTTAATAACGGGGCCAGAATGCGCAGTTCGCGCTGAATGTCGTAATAGCGAACCGGATAGACGCGCGGGCTGTTTTTTAGCGCGTTAATTTCCGCGTTCAGGTAGTTTTCCCCCAGCATGTATTTATGAATGCTGTTGGCCAGTTCGATCTTGGTGCCGGCCTGCTCAGAGCCGCGGGTGTAGTAGTCGGTGATCCCGGCCTGACGAGCGACGTCCAGCGCTCGGTTGAGCTCCTTAAGCTGATTATCGTGCTGGGTTTGCAGGCTGAACTCGATATCCGCCAGTTCCTTCTGGCGAGCGGCCACCAGAGCCTCGACGCGGTTTTGAAATTCGTTTTCGTCCTGCTGTAGCACCTGACGGTTAATGTGGTCGATATAGCCCGCCATTAGCGCTCTGGCGACATCGGGCGAATCGGCTTTGGCTTCAATGACAAAGTATGGAATGAGCCTCTTTTCATCCGGCGTGATGACGAGCAGTTCGCGCTCGGCCATCTGTTCCAGACGGCGGCGAATGTCCTTTTCGTCCATACCCTGCGTCTGTGCTTGAAAGTAGTCCGTGGTGGCAAGATAGGCGTGCTTCTCGTTAGGGCGACGCGCCATGGCGGTAAAGTGGCCGAAAAGCTGATTGGAAACGTCGTCAGGCGTGACGTTAAGACCCAGCACCAGCGAGACGGCGCGCCGCTGCGCCAGATATTCGCTGAATCCCGCGAGGCGAGGAGCCGTCACGTACGACGTGGCGACCCACTGCGCAGGAGTAATGAACAGATAGCCCAAGGCTAGAGTTAGCGACAGAGCGATGCTGGTGAATATCCACCACCGCTCGCGCCACAGCAGCAGCGCCAGCTCAATCAGGTCGATATCATCACCGCGATGAATTAAATAGCGCTCGTGCGGCAGAATGTTGCTGTTGTCCATAGCCATGCGTATTACCTAATGGTAGGTCACGAACATATTGACCTTGCCGGTCACGGGCCCGGTATAGGCTACGCCGTTGCGCTTAATGGCGCTGCGCTGGATAAAGCGGGCACCGAACTGGGCTTGGCTTTGGCTGTTGTAGGTTAGGTCTGACGGATTGGTTTTTGTACTGCCGTGAGCGCCGGTATTGGTTTTGTAGGTGGTGACGGCTTCGCCCATTTTATGAACGTTTAGGCGAGCACCACTATAAGACATCTCGATCTCCAACCCTTCGATGAGTTGACCGCCGATGCTGTCATAAACGCTAATATTGCGGTTGGTAAGAGGAGAAGCGCCAGCATCCTGAAAACTGAATTCAATATTGTTTAGCCTACCAGTGCATTCAAGATTGAGTTCAACGGGTTTAATATTTCCACTGAAAGGTAAACTAACATTGGGCTGAACTGAGCTTGAGGCCATATTTACCCAACGACCCATACTTACTTGATAATCTGTTGCTCCGCGTAGCTGACATGCAGGGGGCAGTACAGTGATAGCATCACCCGCTAACAGGCCAGAAGGTAGATTTGGCGATAAAACTGCCGTTGTACTATATGTCTCAGTCGGTGATATAAGGCTTAGTCGGCCATAGCTGCTTACATCACCCGTCTTGATTAATTCTGCTCTAATTGAAATCTTAGATTCTGAATTAAGTGAAAATCGATTGGATGATGTTTTTACATAACCACCTCGCATATAAGCTTTGGGATAGATTACTGTATATTCAACATCCTTGGGCGGCTGATACATCGTACCTGAGAGAGTGTAATATATTGAAACTATTTGACGTTCACTACCATTATTCATATCTCCACCAATAGAGTCAGTGTCAGCCTTAACATAAAACTTAATACCAATGCCTTCGATACTAGTCTTTCGCACGCCATTACTTATATCGCCACCTTGATGTGGCAAATTAAGATCTAATACAATAGGAACCCCAGCTTGATTGCCATTATATTTAACGTAATTAGTGTTGTTATCAATGCCGCTTCCTATACAGCTAGTACCTAGATTAGGAAGAAATTCACTGTAACCCCAAGAATGAATAATGCTTCCATTAGGAAGTGAATTATCAACAATTAGTGTGCGAGACGTCTGGAAAGGGCGATTGTCAGGAATAAAAAAGGAACAAATTCCTGCATTATTCCCAGCCTTATCACCAGTACTCCATAAATAAGAATAGGAAAAAGTTGCCGATGATACGCTTGTAGGAATTATGGTACTAGAAATACAAATGCTGGCTGCCAACCAGAAAAAATGACTGAATAAGTATTTTTTTTTCATAATATTCTCTCTGCCTTCCACTCATCAGCCTCACTATTCCAATTATTCATTGCACTCAGTCTCCCGAAGTGACTTAGAACGGTAGCTATTACCTTATTCCTCACAGCTTCACCCCCGTACTCAACACCTCAGTCTCACCACCGTAGTCGTTGACCCCGCTATAGGTAATCGTCACCGATTTCCCCTTGAGGCTCTTCGGCACCGCATAGCGCTGGCTGCCCATCGGCGGCGGCATCTGGATTTTGTCTTCCAGCGTTATACCTTTGGCTCCACCGGCCTTAAGCTCCAGCTTGCCGAAGCTCACGTGGTACGGCGTGGGGTTAGTGGCCTTTAGCCAGACGTCTCCCCCTTCACGCTCCACCGACCAGCTTAGAGACTTCACCGCGTCCGACGCTTTGGTGCCGTCCAATCCTTTTGGACGCACAAACACTTTCAGCCGACTGCGAATGGCCAGCACCAGCTTGTTGTCGCCCCCGTCCTTGGCCTTGGGCGGGATTTCCTGTATCGACAGCCAGTACACCGACTCTCTGTCCTGCGGGATTTCTCCCGGCAGCACCACCAGACGCAGCTTGCCCTCCTGCTTGCCGCCGATTTTCATCACCGGCGGGGTCAGCACCAGCGGCAGACCGTTCTCGTTGCCCTTTAGGTCTTCCAGCCACGACTGAATCAGGTAGGTCTCCTGACTTTCGTTCACCACCTCTATCGGGGTTTCCTTGTCTTCGGCGTAGGCCACAATACGCGTCAGCTGCGGGCGTACGGCACTGTAGGCCTCGGCTGAAAGGAGAAAGGCACCCATTGCAGAAGCTATCAGCACACCGCGCTTGAAGGTTTTCAGATTGGTCAAAAGCGTCATGTTCGCGTTTCCTTTACGTGTTCTTGTATTCAGATTTATCCGTGCCCGTCTGTGCGTGCGCTGTTTGATTACCGACAGTCCACCGGGATTTTGGTGTGCCATTGGGATTCACTATCCCCTTCAGGCAGTTTCGGCAGCGTAAACCGGCACTGCTGGTCACGGCCCCAGGAGACGGTCAGCGTCTCGTCCCGACGCGCATCCAGCCCTGTCAGGTAGGCCAGACCGCCGTTGCCGACAATACCCGCCTCTTCGTCCTGTCCGTCCACCGTGACGATGGCGCCCACCGGCACGCTGTTAGGCCCCTGCACAATCACCATGGCTCTGCGCCCGACGCGGGTGGCAAAGCGCAGCAACACAGCGGCACCTTCCGTCGGCACCACTTTGCGGCTGGACTCCTTCAGCTCCGTGGTGGGGGCGTTGGTGGTGTCTAAACTCACGGTGTTGTAGCGGTACGGGCTCAGGTAGTTGACCACCGCCCGACCAAAGTAGTCGGTCTTGTTTTGACTACCCGATACGCCGATATCCGACGCGCCCGGTGTCTCAATAATGGCGATGGTGTCGCCCATTCTCGGTGCCAGAATGACGCCGCCCTTGTACAGCACCAGGCCGCCGGCCATCCCGGCAGAGAACTGGTCTGAATGCTGGCTGTGGCTCACCGAGGTGTTCAGGGTGGCCAGGTTGGCGTTGTAGCCCAGTGAAGCGGATTCACTGAACTTGTCCTTGTAGTCCTTCTGCACATTCAGGCTGTAGGACAGCGGGCTGTCCTGCTGGCTGCCGGAGAGGCCGACCGACTGGCTGTAGCGGTTGTCTTTATTGCGCGTCAGGTTGTAGTTGACCGAGTTGTAGTTGCGCTCCCGCTCACCCCAGCGCAGGGGAATGCTCACGCCAAGGTTGAGCGAGTTGTCGTTGTCGCCCTTGCCGTTCTTGTTGTAGGTGTAGGACAGGCTGACATTGGCAGGCCCAACCAAGAAACCGTAGCCGCCGGAGGCCGAGGTGGTTTTCTCCGACGTGCCGTAGTAGCGGTCCTGGCTCAGGGTCAGGTAGAGATTGCCGTACTCCTGCATGCCCTGATTGACGTTAACCTCAAGGCGGCTGCGGCGGCGCTTGTTCCACAGGCTGTCACCGTCTTCGTAGTCGCTGTCATAGCGTTCGCCCCGGTGGTAGTTGCGGCTGTTGAACTCGGAGAACGACAGAAAGTGCTCGGAGCGGTACTGGTAGCCAAGGATACGCAGGCCGGTATCGGTGGTATCAAACTGCTTGGCGTACAGCAGGCGCACGGCGGTGCCGTTTTTAGTCTCTTTATCGTACAGGCCATCGACCTTGTCATAGACGTATCTCGCCTGAGCGACATCCAGAGAGAAGGCGCCGATATTGCCAATGTTCCAGGCAGCGCCGGCCGCCAGAGACTGGTAGTTGTCCGACCCTAATCCCGAGACGTTCAGGGTAAAGGCCTCAAAACCCCGCTCAACGCTCAGTGCCCCCATAATAGGCTTGTCCGCCTGGTCGTCGCGGTACTCCCCCACGGACATGCTGTAGCGAAATGCGCCCGGGCGAATCATGTTGGGCAGTGAGGTATAGGGCACCGAGAAGGTCTGTTCGGTGCCGTCGGTTTCCTCTACGGTGACATCGAGGTCGGCACCTACCTGCCCGGTATAGACGTCGTCAATGGCGAACGGCCCCGGCGTCAGGGTGCGGCTGTAAATGATATTTCCCCGCTGGCGCACGATAAGGCGGGCGTTGGTGCGGGCAGTGCCGCGTATCACTGGCGCATAGGTAAACTGGGATTCCAGCAGCATGCGTTCGTTGGTGCGAAGGGTAAAGCCCCGCAGGGGAATAACCCCCATGATATTGCTCGGCGTGTAGGTATAGATATCCCCCGCCGAGACTTTTGAATACAGGGCGGCAATGTTTCGTTCGGCGTACAGCCGGTCGTGGTTAGTCTTCCAACCCTGATTGGCATTCTTGTTGAAAGTATCGAAGCTGTAGAGCCGCCAGGCACCGACGCTGGCGGTGCTGTTCAGGCTGACGAAGGCGCTGTTGTTGACGTCCCGGCCGCCGCTATTGCCGTTATTGCCGCTGTTTTTCTGGCGCGAGTGGTAGAAGTAGCCGCTGTAGCTGGTGCGCAATGTAGGCGTGCCGTCGTCCCACTCCTTGGGGGAAATCATCTGAAAGCGCAGGCTGTTGACCGCCTCTTGGGGCACGGTCAGTCGCAGGCGCTGGTGCGCGTCGTCATAAAACACCCGGGCGGCGGGAATGCGTTCGCCGAGGTCGTCGCAGACGGCGGTAACGGGCTCCGAATCTGAGTCCGGGGATACATCTGAATCTTTAAAAGACGTTTGCCAGTCGTCGTACAGTTCGGTTTTGATGCCGACCTCTTTGAGCAGACGACGGTTAAGGCAGGGGATAACGTCGCCCTGCTGAGCGACAAAGTTGACGTCGTAGACGTCGGCAACGCGGTCGTTGACCACCACTTCGACGCGTTTAACGCCGGGGGCAATGGCGTTCTTGTAGAGAAAGATGTCCGGCGTGGCGCCGTTTTTATCCTGACGCAGAAAGATGCTTTCAAACTCGCTGTCGCCGCCGCTCTCCTGTGCCCATGCGGTGGAGGAAAAGGCCGGAAGAATAGACGACGCCATCAGGGACAGTGTGCCTACGGCGGTGACTGTTGTTTTTTTTGTTCTGGCCGCTGTGCGTCCGTGTCGTGTTGTCATGTCTGACGCTCTCTCGTTCCCTGCTGCTGTCCTTGAACACCGGGGCGTCTGGCGACGACCCGGTGGTTATTGCGATGATGAACGCGACGCGCTCTCGCTATTTCCGGTGGTGATTAGAAATAGGAGATAACGAAGTCGGCGGCCGCAGTGACGTTACCCGCGGTAACGCCCGTGGTCAGTGACTTGTAGGCGGCCTGATAGTTCAGGGTGATAGGGCCCGGAGAAGCAGCAGCTGGGAGAGCTGCACCCGGATCCTTGGCAGGACCGCCGTTCAGATCGATTTGTGTGGTGCCGTTCTGACGCATGATGGCAATGCCTACGTTTCCAGCAGGCGTTGTTCCTGCGGTGTTCGCCATGACGTAGCCGTCACTGGTGGCGCTGGAGGTGGTGAACAGTGCGCGCACGTTGTTCAGCCCGGTGGCGGCTTCACAGCCCGTCAGCTGGATAGAAAACGGCGTTTGGCCTGCATAGGTGCCTGCTGCAGCATTCAGAACGGTGCTGGTGACCGGCGGTAGCGTCAGGGTGGCAGAGATAGGTGTGCCGGTCGCTACGGTATCCGCCGTCACGGAGGCAATAGCGGTACAGGCGGAATCGGTCACGGTGCCGTTAAAGGTGATGGTGCCGTCAGCGGCGTTGACTGCGGCACTGCCTAATGACGCAATGATGGCAGAGGCTAAAAGGTATTTATTGAACTTCATAACAAACTCCATGTTGTTGGTACTACTGTCGTTTAAATTGAAATAAGCCGTCCTGCCACTCGCTTTACTTTTGGACGCTTATGTCACTTATTGCGTGAGCAACAGGTATAGGTCCCGTATAAACAGGCACTATGGGCTCACGTCATCATTCTCATCCATGTTTTAGAGAGAATAATTCATACAACACGCATGTGGATTCATGCGCGTTTAATTTTGAAAAAGTTAATTTTTGATAATTTTTTATTTAATGTGCTAAGACTCCCTATCTTTGAACACATTTTCTGTTATTTTATTTTCCAGATAACAAAGGTTAAAATAACATTTGAAATTATTTTATTTAATCAGTATTCCTCGGCTTAACATCATTAAAACACGATCTTTAATTTCACACAATCGAGTGTATGTAGATTAATAATCCTTATAAATTGAAAAAACCAGAAGTAATGATCACGTTAAGATCTTAGGGTGATATTATTTACGATAATCATTTGATTATTTAGTTGATAAAACTTTTTTTATAGATTTTATTATTTTCTAATAAAATAAAGTTTCTTTTTGTTATTGTTCCCACTGTATTTAGAAACAAAAAATAAACAAGAGTTGTTTGTTTTAGAGTGAGGTGAACGTGAGGTTTGTTTTTAAAATGAGATAGGTAAATATTTATTAAGGGTGATTCTATCTATCTTAACCCACGGGTTGGTTATTATTTATTTAATTTTCACCGGGTTTCAGGTTTGAATGACTCATTTATTTCCTTTTTAGCGATACTGGAGAAGATGAATGAATAACAGCCACCGTCGCCCTTATGGGGTATGCCGTACGATGCGTATTAGAAGGGGACGGTGGGTTAACGGGGAAGAAAGCCAGAAACGCAGTCTTTTGTTAGGCTGTTATGAAAATCACAGCATTATTTTCAAAGGTCCGTTTATGTGCGGGGAATACTACCGGTGGTATGGGTAGAGGCAAATGTAGCTCGCTCTGACGTGATAACTAATTGAAACTATTATCATGGCAATGGTTAATGGTATGCTTTCCTTGTTTTTATCAACATTTCAGTGGCGATTTAGCATTGCATGCTCTAAAAGATCCCCAGCGCCTTCCCTTCTGCCCGCATCATCTGATAGAACCTGTTTTCCAGCATTTTTTCTAAAATACTTTTCACTTCTGGCGCCAGCGTTTGATAAAAATCGGACAGTTCGTCGTCTCGGCACAGCAGCACGATTTTTCTATTCGCCTTTTTGTGATCGATTTTGACCAGCTTGAGCTTCTCTGATAGCGCCGGTTCGATGGAGATAAACAGCGGGGTTGTTAGCGTCCAGCCGTAGCCTTTGGCAATTAGCTTGAGGATGTCGTCTGCGTCGGTAATTTCAAACTGAATGTTGGGGTGAAGGTTGTTCCACTTCAGCCAGTTGAGCGTCTGCATGCCCGTTGGCGTGTTACTGGTATAGGCAATGTAGTCCCGATTTTGACACAGGTCTTCCAGGCAAGTTTCCGGCCAGTCTTTGGGGCAGATGCACAGAAACTCCTCTTCGATCAGCGGGTACATTTTTACGCTGCTGGGCATTTCTGTATGCATCATGGTGATCGCAAGATTGATTTCACCTTTGGTCAGCGCACTCAGCAGGCCGGCAGCCGTTCCGGTGATTTGGTAGACGTGTTTAACTTTCGGCTGTAGAAACTGAAGAATATCCAGACCGACTGTCTTGCTGATTGAGTCAACAAAGCCGATCCTCAGGTGGGAGATTTGCCCTTGGCGAATGGCGTTGAGGCGATCCTGTAAATACTTTCCTTCATTGACCAGCTTAGTACCCAGTCGATAGAGCTCTTGCCCGGTCACAGTCATTTGAATAGGCCGCTGAGAGCGGTTAATCAGTTCCGTATCCAGCGCGCTTTCCAGATTGGCGATTTGCTGAGAAATAGAGGACTGGGTCAGCCCTAGTTTCTTGGCTGCTGAAGTGAATGCGCCGGTTTCAACGACCGCCAGAAACGCCTGAATTTGCCTAAAGTCAAAAAGGATTTCTTTCATAGAGAGGGCTTTAACTATTAGAATTTTTAATAAACTATATCTATGTTTTTTGTAATTTTTTTTCATTGATGTGGATCAGCTTTTCTCTATTCGTTAACGCGTACATTGCAAACGTTGACTATTTACTTGATGAGGCTTTTTTATGCGAAAGGACACAGATTTATTAGGAACGTTAATGATTCCGGACGATGCCTACTATGGAATTCAGACGCAGCGGGCGGTGGAGAACTTTTCGGTCTCCGGCCAAACGGCGGTAGACGTTCCCTTCTTTCTATGGTCAATCGCCGCCATCAAACTGGCGGCGGCACAGGCTAACACGCAGATTGGTGCGCTGGATGCCGGGATTGCAGATGCTATCGTCAAGGCGTCTGCTGAAGTGATGGACGGTGCGCTTGACGCACATTTCCCTATCGATATTTTTCAGGGCGGCGGCGGCACCTCGACCAATATGAATATGAATGAGGTGGTGGCCAACCGGGCGAATGAAATCATGACCGGCAAAATAGGCTACGATGCCGTTCATCCTAATACGCACGTCAATATGGGGCAGTCAACGAACGACGTGATCCCGGCGGCGATGAAAATGACCTGTCGCGTTAACGTGAAACGGCTGATTGACGAGCTTCAGAAATTGGAAGCAGCGCTGGCGGAAAAGAGCAAGGCGTTTGAAAACAAGGTTAAACTCGGTCGTACCTGCCTGCAGGACGCGGTGCCGATGACTTTCGGTCAGCAGTTTGGCGGCTATCGTTCACAGGTTGCCAGACTGGTTGAACGCCTGACGCTGGCTAATGAGGACGCGCTGTCCTTGCCGCTGGGTGCGACGGCGATAGGTACGGGCCTGTCTACTCATGAGGGCTATTTGGAAGCCGTTTATCAGCGTCTTGAAGCCGTAACGGGAGAAAAATACTGCCCGGAAGACGACTTCTTTGACGGCCTACAAAACGGTGACTTTTACCTCGATATTTCAGCACAGTTGAAAAAAATCGCGGCCTTTTTATCAAAAATGGCAACAGATTTTCGCATTCAGGGCTCAGGGCCGCGCGCGGGCTTTAATGAAATCAGAGTGCCTGCTGTTCAGCCGGGCTCTTCCATTATGCCGGGGAAAATCAACCCTGTGATGCCAGAGCTGGTCAATCAGGTGGCCTATCAGGTCATCGGTAACGACGTCGTCGTGACGATGGCGGTGGAAGGAGGGGAGCTGGATCTCAACGTTTGGGAGCCCGTTATCATTAAGGCGCTGTTTGAATCCTGCACTTTACTGACCCGCGTGATTCCGCTGTTTATTGATAAGTGTCTGGCAGCTATTGAGATTAACGAAGAGGTGAGCGAGCGCTATGCGCGGGAAAGTACCGCGCTGGCAACGGTGATCTCATCGCTGTTTGGCTATCAGGTGGGTTCGCGCGTCGCCAAGGCGGCCTATGGGAAAAAGTGCAGCGTCAGAGAGATTGTTCTGGAAGAGAAGCTGTTGATGCCGGAGCAGGCTGACTATCTTCTGGATCCGATGGTGATGACCGATCCGAAAAAGAGCGCCGCTGCGCTGAAACGCTATCAGGATGAAAGCGAAACACATTAACTCACCGTAGAAATAAAAGCAGAACACTGATTTTTATTTAGCCATGGATAGTCAATCTATCCATGGCGCGGGGAGACTTTGCTTCCTATTTAGGAGAGACCGCAGGGAAGAGAGTAGAGAAAGATAGTAGAGAAAGACAACAGGAGAGACAGAAGGAAAAAAATAATAGTCGCTTAACCCTAGAAATATAACGACAACGAGATGGAGAATAATATGTTAATACTACATATAGTATTGCTATTGGGCACGATCATGGTCGCAGCCCGATGGGGCGGCATTGGCGTAGGCTTTGCAGGCGGCGTTGGGCTTGGTATTGCGGTATTTATTCTGGGAATACCGGCAGGCGATCCGCCTATTGACGTCATGCTGATTATTCTTGCTGTTATTATTGCCTTAGCCGTCATGCAGCAGGCTGGAGGAATGAATTACTTAGTTAACTTTACCGATAGACTATTACGCAATCATCCCCGATATTTAAATATTCTTGCTCCAAGCGTCACGTTTGTATTAACCGTTTTATCGGGAACGGGATATACCGCCATGTCTGTACTTAACGTTATTCAGGAAGTGGCGAAAGAAAACGGTATTCGACCAAGCCAGCCGCTGAGCTCTGCGGTAGTGGCTTCACAGCTTGCTATTACCGCATCGCCTATTTCGGCCGCAACGGCGATTATGTACGCAACGGTAGAAGGTATGGGTGTGAGCTTCGGCTCCGCACTGTTAGTTATCTTCCCAACGGCGCTGTTTGCCATGCTGGTTGCGGCATTTATTGCCAGTAAGCAGGGCTGTAATTTGGCAGACGACCCTATTTACCAAGAACGGCTAAAAGCGAATCTGGTTAACGTGCGCAAACCAGAAGACGTACTGGTTAAGAAAAACGCCCGGCTTTCGGTAGGTATTTTTCTGCTAGGGGTACTTTTCGTTGTCTGTATGCTGCTGTTTAAACCCATTATTCACCACACAATCAGCTCTCGCGATCTGATTATTATTACGATGTTTATCGTGTCTACGGTGACGATATTTGTTTGTAAAATCGAATTCAAAGACATTAAAGAAACGCCTTTATTTAAATCTGGGGCAGAATCACTGGTTGTGGTGTTAGGGATCGTTTGGTTAAGCAGTACAATTATCGGTGTACACGTGCCTGAAATTAAGGATTTGGCACAGGAGATGCTGAGGGAATATCCGGCGCTGCTGGCGGTGGTATTTTTCTTTACCAGCTCAATGCTGTTTAGCCAAGGGGCGACCTGCGCGCTGCTGATGCCGATTGCCGCGTCGATTGGTATCAGCCCTAACGCGATTTTGGCTGGGTTTGTCGCCGTGAGTGCGCTGTATATCACTAATATTTATCCAACCACTGCGTTTGCTATTGCCACGGATGATACGGGCTCGTTTTTAAGCAAGCGCTGGAACGGCTCAAAAGTGGTTAATCACCCGTTCTTTTTACCGGGATGTATCTCGATAGTTTGTGCCGTGCCGTTTGGTTTTGTGCTTTCCAAGCTGGTTCTGTAGCCGTTGCAGTGATTAGCGGTAGCTCGTCCTTAAGGGACGGGTTACCGTTTTTATAAGACGTTTATTGGCCGATTATTTATAATGCTCATCGAAACTAATATGCCGTCAAACGGATGCGGGCTTGAACTCGCCTGTATTTGGCAGGGACAGTCAGCGAGCAATATGAATAATCAACTGGATAGAGCGCACCATACCTTCTTTTGCCTAGCGGCGTTCGTCTGCTGGTATGTCCTTTCTTACGCTGCGCTGCTGATACCCGGCTATAGCTCGCTTTATCAGTCGGGGCTGGCGGTGGTGGTGATGCATCTTTGCCTACTGTTGCCGTGTGCGCTGATTTTTTGGCATCAGTATTCAAAGCGCTACTTCTTTTTACCTTTGGGACGGCTAGCATGGCGCGATCTGCCAATGCCGATACTGGCGCTGTTTGGATTAGTGGTGGTTCATGCTCTGTTTGGGCGAGCTGAACCTTGGATAGGTGAACTGCCGGCCTATTCTCCGATGGTAAAAGTGGCGCTGGCGATAACGTTCGTTGTTTTAGCGCCTATCAATGAAGAGATTATCTTTCGGGGGCTGCTGCTAAACGCCAGCATTGGCTGGGGACCGCATGCGAAAACGGCGGGCATTGTCTCGACGTCTTTAATTTTTTCTCTCATCCACTCTCAGTATGTGATGCCGACGACGTTCGTATGGTTATTTATTTTCTCAGCGATGCTCTGTGTCGTTCGGATCCATACGCGCGGGCTGATTGTACCGATTATCCTTCACGGGATGTTTAACGGTTTGAGTGCTGCCGCTACGCTGCTGTAGGTTTTTCTTAGTCAGCGAGTGTAGGCATGTCGTTTGAATACTCAGCCTTATTTTGATATACCCTAACGCATTCATTCATCAATATTTGCGCTGAAATAGCGGGATAACGATATGTCTTCGCCAGACGAAATAGACACAACGGAAAATATCACCCTGAATGATGCGTTTCGCCAGTTGGATATTGGCGAGCTTGAAAACCTTGGCAAAGATGATTTCATCCTTGTCGGGCTGTATGTGCAAGTCTATAACTTTATGGACTTTAATATTCAGCGCCTGTACGCGTTCCTTTCGTCAATGCCCTCTTTTAATGCGCCAAAGATCAGCGGCAAGCTGTCTATACACCGTATGATTGACGCCATAAAGGACAACTGCGCTCCCTATATGACCGAGAAGGCGCTGAACGCGTTTCGAGCCGATTTGGACGAGATTAAGCGCTGCCGCCCTCAGAGAAACCTGCTGGCGCACTTTGCCGCCAAGCGGCTCCCGAATAGAGACGCTATCGTGCTGTTAAACGCCAACCCTACTGACTATCGTAACATCCTGAAGACGCCCGGCGCAGTCTCCTACACGGTGCAGGAGCTGTCCAATTTGCGCAGCCTGATTGACCATATGCAGAAATATGAAAAGCGACTGGCGGTAACCTGCTCAGCTCTTATCGACACGATCGTTCGATTGCGGGAAGAGTAGAAGGTAGGGGAAGGCGTTATGACTACTGTGAACATCCTTCCCCTCCGGTTTTATTCCCTTGCTGTCGAAGTTGTTACGACAGCCTTCCACAAAGAGCAAACAGCCTGTTGGTGAATCCTTCTCCTACCGGCCATTCGGTATCCTGCAGCTGAAAGACGTCGCTAAAACCCGAGCTGTTTAGCATTTCCAAATACTCTTTGTTTTCCCAAGCCTGCATATGACTGGTAAAAAAAGCCACTTCAGAATGAGCGTCGATAACCCACCAGGCGGTAGAGGCTATCGACTGCTGTTCATCCCAGGCGCTCTCGGTTAGGAGCAGGTGAGGGCGTTCTGAAAATAGCCCGGTTGGCAGTGTCTCCCACGTAGGAGCCTGCTGGCCCTGACGATAAACCTCATCCCATGCGTGGACTTCGATCAGTAGTTGACCGTTTGGCGTGAGCCAAGAGGCAGCCTTTTGGATTAACTGCACAGCGTCGCTTCGCCGAAAGACGTTCAGTTCGCCAAAGGTCATCATAATGAAGTCGTAACGCCCCTGTGGCGAAAAGCTTCTTACGTCTTCGCAGCAATAGTCGATAACCAGAGCCTCTTCCTGCGCTCTTTTGCACGCGTAGTCGATAGCCGCTGGGGAAAAGTCGACGCCGCTGCACCGGTAGCCGCGTTGAGCCAACGCCTGTAAGTACAGGCCGGGGCCACAGCCGAGGTCGAGAATGTGAGACGTCGGCGGAAGGTGACGGGCTATCCAGTCAGCGTGCTGTCCGATAATCGATGCGCGGCGACTGGCCCAGTCGTGTTCCTGACTGAGGTGGTTTTTGAGCATGCGGGCGCTGAACTCAGGTTCGTTCCAGGGGATTTTACCACTTCCTGAGTCGACGGTAAGAAGAGGCCTGCGGTAAATCAGATCGCTGAGGGGCATGAAGGTATTCCTTGTATGTCTATTCTGTACTGCTATTTATCTCGGTGAGTCGCCGAAATTTAGGGAGCACAAAATCCGATACGAAGGAGAAAAGCGGTGTGCGCAGTTCATTACTTAAAAGAAGACACGAGTGAACAAGGCGTACCGGAATTTTGTGCAATCAAGTTCCGCTGCCGATCCGCCTGAGCGTTCAGCAAGGGAATTAACGTGGGCGCATTACGCGGCAACGTTTATTGATTTGACAAAATCTGCAATAGGCCAGCCTTGATAGAGGTTAATAGGGAAAAATAAAGCGAGCCTAATGTAATGGAAAGGGTTGTAAGAGGCGAGGCAAGATTTTTTAAGGTGTGATATAGCGCTCAACCCCACCCAAGGGTGAGGTTGAATGCGGTGAGTTATTTAACAGGAGAAGGTGCTAGGGGTGCATCCTGAGTAGAAGGCGCTAGAGGTGTATCCTGCTGTTGGGGAAGACTGTAAATGAACTTTATGCGCGAATATTTGTTTTGGAGCTCTTTTCGGGCGTCTGTTCCGGTCATTTTGTGTTCTTGTACCTGTAGCCTTAGCTGGTTGGCATAAGCCATGATATTGATTGTGCCACTGCCGCGGCTGATTTTTGGATCAAGGCTAACCATGGTGTTCATACAGTTAACGTAGCCTACGTAGGCTTCCGGATCGGGATTGGCTGCGTCGCACTGATTGTGGTATTGCGTCAAGATGGAGTATTTAGAGGCGCATCCGGCTATAGACAGCACGGTCAACGCTAAAATGGCCATTTTCTTCATAGAGATCCCCAGTATCATTGATTTTTTATTGAAACTATTTTCATTGATTATATCTCTATAGTTTTAATAACAAAAAGCAATCATTTTGCCGCGCTTCAACGTGAGGCGCGGCTGGCAGAATAAACGGTATTTTTGAAGGTGAAACGGCGAATTTTAGTTTGAAGAGGCCTTTCGCATACGGTAGCGGATCTTTAGGCCAAACACGTTAATGTACAGGCCCGCCATGACCAGCGCCGCTCCTGAAATTTGAGTCAGGGAAAGCGTTTCGTCTAAAAACAGCGCGGCGCTTGCCATACCCACAACGGGAACTAACAGCGACAGCGGCGCCACTCGCCAGGTTTCATAGCGCCCCAGCAGCGTTCCCCATAGGCCATAGCCAACGATAGTCGAAAGAAAGGCCAGATAGACGAGAGAGAGCACCGTTGTCATATTAATGGCGGCCAGACTTTGCTGGATGGTATCTATCCCTTCAAACAGGTAGCTGGCAATAAAGAACGGCACGATGGGCACCAGCGCGCTCCAAACGACGAGCGACATGATTGGCGGGCGTTCAGGCAGCAGCATGATCTTTTTATTAAAGATGTTGCCGCTTGCCCAGCAAAACGCGCCGCCCAGCGTAAGTAAAAAGCCGACAACGGTCACCGATTGCCCATCGCTGACGCTGCCTTCAATCAGCACCAAAATACCGACGATCGCCAGCGCAATGCCGATAAACTGCTTAGCCTGTAGACGCTCTCCAAACGCCAGCGCACCGAGAATAATAGTAAAAAAAGCCTGAGCCTGAAGCACCAAAGAGGCTAGTCCCGCGGGCATGCCGAACTTGATAGCGCTAAACAGAAACGCAAATTGGCCGAAGCTAATGGTTAATCCGTACCCTAAGAGAAGAGATAGCGGGATCTTTGGGCGAGGAATAAAATCATTGCGGGAACGGCAACCAGCAGGAAGCGCAGACCGGCCAGCAGCAGCGGCGGCATGTTCTGGAGACCCATTTTTATAGCGACGAAGTTAATACCCCATATCACCACCACCAGTAGCGCCAGCAGTCCGTCTTTACGCGTCATTGTTTTCTCGAATTTTTATAGGCAAAGAAGAAATGTATCGAGGTAAAAAGAGTTTGTATAGTTGACGGAGACAATATTATCGAAGGCTTTGAGACTTGGGGGGACTTCACCTGTACGCGCTGGGCGCACAGGTGAAGGAGCAGAGGAAGTTAGTCCCCGGGGCAGCGCTGGCAGCGTTCGGTCTCGGCATCGCCCAGTCGTAGCTTGGCGTGAAGATCGCGTAGAGCAGTTCTCAGCCCCTCTTCAACAACCGGGTGGTAAAACGGCATGTCCAGCATTTGACCGATGGTCATCTGCTGCTGGTGAGCCCAAGCCAACAGATGGCCGATATGCTCAGCATCAGGGCCAATCATTTCCGCACCGAGGAAGCGGCCGGTGCCCTGTTCGCCATAGACGTGAAGCATGCCTTTATTACGCAGCATAACGCGAGAACGCCCCTGGTTTTCAAAGGATACTTCTCCTACTTCAAAGCAGCCACAGGCGCTGAACTTCTGGCTGAGTTCACGATAGGTCGACCCTACCATCGCGATTTGCGGATCGGAGAAGACAACCGAGAGTACACTGCGGCGCAGGCCTGGCGATACTTCTGGATATGAGCCTGCGTTTTCACCGGCGATGCGCGCCTGATCGCTGGCTTCGTGCAGCAGCGGTAGCTGGTTGCTGGCGTCGCCGGCCACAAAGATGTGCGCCACGCTGGTTTGCATCGTTTGAGAAGACGCGACGGGCACGCCGCGGGCATCCAATTCCAGCGTGGTATTTTCTAACCCGATATTGTCGACGTTGGGGCGGCGGCCCGTTGCGGCCAACACATAGTCAACGGTGATTTCGCGGGTTTGACCCTCTTTATCCAGGTAGCGGATAAATACGGCGTCGCCGCGGCGCTCCATGATTTCAACCTTTGCATCCGGATCGAGATAAAACTCTTGGTTGATGGTCTTTTCTGCATACTGGCGAATGGCTGCATCTGTCAGTGGACCAACCGCGCCGCCGACGCCAAACATGGTGACGTTAACGCCAAGGCGGTGCAGCGCTTGGCCAAGCTCAAGGCCGATAACGCCGGGGCCGAAGACCGCTACGGAGGAGGGCAAGTCGTCCCAGCTAAATACGTCGTCATTAATAATCAGGCGATCGCCTAGCGAGTTCCACGGAGCTGGCCAACTGGGGCGAGAGCCGGTGGCGATAACGATGCGTCTGGCAACGATGCGGGTGTGGTCGTCAACCTGAAGGGTGTTGTTATCAAGGAATTTGGCATAGCCTAAAATTTTGTCCTGAGAGGGGATTTCATCAACTCCCTCTAGCACAAAACCAACGAAACGATCGCGTTCGCGCTTGACGCGATCCATGACTTCGCGACCGTCAATTCGGATTTCTCCCGTCGTGTGAACGCCGAACTGTGGCGCTTTTTCAATCTCGTGTACCGCTTCTGCGGCGGCGATGAGCAGTTTGGACGGCATGCAGCCCACGCGAGCGCAGGTGGTGCCGAACGGACCCCCTTCGATCATCACGACGCTGGGGGTAAAGCGCTTTGCCGAACGATAGGCGCCAAGGCCTGCGGTCCCTCCGCCGATAACGGCGACGTCAACCTGTAATTCTTTCATTCTGTTGAGCTCCCTGAGATAAAAAAAAAGGGCGGACCGAAGTCCGCCAAAACTTACCATTGGCTAACTAAAAATAGACAGGAGTTACTCTCTTCAACCCGCCGAACAGGCCTGCGGGCGTCAATATCACATCATCGATCTGGGTACTGCTAGGCGGCGAGGTAGCTTTCTAAATCGTCGCTGCCGCCGATGTGGCGTCCACCGATATAAACCTGCGGTACGGTTGAGCGACCGCTGACAGCGCGCAGGCTGACGGTGGTGGCGTCGGTGCCGAGGATAATTTCTTCATACTGCAGGCCGCGATCTTGCAGCATTTGCTTGGCCTTAGAGCAGAACGGGCAGCCCGGCTTGGTAAACAGGGAGATAGACTCCTGCAGCTTGCAGTCCGGTGCTAGGTACTTCAGCATGGTGTCTGCGTCAGAAACTTCAAACGGGTCGCCCGGCTTATTGGGTTCGATAAACATTTTTTCGACCACGCCGTTGCGAACCAGCATGGAATAGCGCCATGAGCGAGGGCCAAAGCCTAAGTCTGCCTTCTCGACCAGCATATCCATACCTTTAGTGAATTCACCGTTGCCGTCGGGAATAAAGGTGATGTTTTCTGCGCTCTGTTCGGATTTCCACGCGTTCATGACGAAGGTGTCGTTAACAGAAACGCACAGAATGCTGTCTACGCCGTGCTGTTTGAACACTGGCGCCAGTTCGTTATAGCGCGGCAGGTGGCTGGACGAGCAGGTCGGCGTAAAGGCGCCTGGCAGGGAGAACAGAATAACGGTTTTGTTGGCAAACAGTTCATCTGTAGTGATATCGACCCAGCGGTCCCCCTGACGAGTATGAAAAGTAGTTTGCGGTACGCTTTGTCCTTCGCGGGAAGTAAACATGGATGTCCTCATAAGCCTGTTGATTTAGCGGCGCATTTTTTTGCTGCCGTACGTCATGTTTTCGTTGATGTGGATTATCCATTTGATAGTTTAATAGGTATAATCGTTAGTCACTATTCTATCTATTGACACTTTCTATCTTAAGATAAGGGACAGGGCTATGAATATTCGAGACTTAGAATACCTCGTCGCGCTCTCAGAACACTGTCATTTCCGGCGGGCGGCGGATTCTTGTCACGTTAGCCAACCGACATTGAGCGGTCAGATTCGCAAGCTGGAAGATGAGCTTGGCGTTATGCTGCTTGAGCGCACCAGCCGCAAAGTGCTGTTTACACAGGCGGGCATGCTGTTGGTAGATCAGGCCAAGAAGGTACTGCGGGAAGTGAAAGTGTTGAAGGAAATGGCCAGCCAGCAGGGTGAGACCATGTCCGGGCCACTGCATATTGGGCTGATTCCCACTGTTGCACCCTACCTGCTGCCGCACATTATTCCGATGCTGCACAAGTCGTTTCCCAAGCTGGAAATGTACCTGCACGAAGCGCAAACCAAAGATCTGCTGTCTCAGTTGGACAGCGGCAAGCTCGACTGTGCAATTTTGGCGCTGGTAAAGGAGACTGAGTCCTTTATCGAAATGCCGCTATACGACGAGCCGATGTGCTTAGCGATTTATTCCGATCACAAGTGGGCAGATCGCGATAAAATTATGATGTCAGAGCTCTCCGGCGAGAAGCTACTGATGCTGGAAGACGGCCACTGTCTGCGCGATCAGGCGCTGGGGTTCTGCTTCCAGGCCGGTGCGGACGAAGATTCTCACTTTAGGGCAACCAGCCTTGAGACGCTGCGCAACATGGTGGCTGCCGCCAGTGGTATTACGCTGCTGCCTCTGTTGGCTACGCCGTCGGAGCGTGAGCGCGATGGCATTTGCTATTTGCCCTGCTACAAGCCAGAGCCTAAGCGTACGATTGGCCTAGTATATCGCCCAGGTTCGCCGCTGCGCGCTCGCTACGAGCAGCTGGCGGAAAGTATTGCCAAACATATGCCTAGCGTTATTGAGTCAGAACAGAAAAAAACGGCATAGGTTGCTAAGCATTTCTTGTCGTTTCTGAGTCAAATAGAGCGCAGGTTTGTTGATATCCGCAAGCCGTTTGCCGGAGCGGAATAAGTAAGGAATCAAGACGTGATAGGCGTCAGAGCACTACAAAAAGAGCGGACGCGTCGCTCTCTTATTCAGGCTGCATTTAGTCAACTCAGCGCGGAGCGTAGCTTTGCCAGCCTGAGCCTGCGCGAAGTGGCGAGAGAGGCGGGCATTGCGCCTACGTCTTTCTATCGCCACTTTCGCGACGTTGACGAACTGGGTCTGACGATGGTGGACGAAAGCGGGCTGATGCTGCGCCAGCTGATGCGGCAGGCGCGTCAGCGCATTGCCAAGGGCGGCAGTGTGATCCGCACTTCTGTGTCCACGTTTATGGAATTTATCGACCATAACCCCAACGCCTTTCGCCTGCTGCTGCGGGAGCGCTCTGGCACGTCTGCGGCGTTTCGTGCCGCCGTTGCCCGAGAAATCCAGCACTTTATTGCTGAACTGGCGGACTATTTAGAGCAGGCGAACCAAATGCCTCGCAGCTTTACAGAGGCGCAGGCTGAAGCCATGGTGACGATTGTATTCAGCGCCGGTGCAGAAGCGCTGGATATTGACGTAGCCCAACGTAACCAGCTGGAAGAACGGTTAGTCTTACAGCTGAGAATGATTTCTAAAGGTGTTTACTACTGGTATCGCCGGGAGCAGGAAAAGGGCACGGTGCCCGTTTCGCTATGAGTCAATGAAGGAGAGCAGTTATGACAGAAAAAACGAAAAAAGAGTTCGGCCCACTGCTGATGGCGTTTATCGCCGGTATTTCCCTTAACGGTTCTTTTAACGCGCTGTTTGATTCCGTTATTACTTTTTCCATTTTCCCGCTGATTGCGCTCGGTTTTGCGGTCTATTTCCTGCATCAGCGCTATGTGTCTCAGCCGATGCCGGAAGGCATGCCGTCTCTTGTCGTTTGCTGTTTCCTGCTTGGGCTATTCCTATACAGCGCGGTGATCCGCGCTCAGTATGCAGGCATGGGATCAAACTTCCTGCTGACGATTATCTGTGTGGCGTTAGTGTTCTGGATTGGCCATAAGCTCGGCGTGCTGAAACCAAAGGCGAAGGTTACGGAATAAACGCTGATTAGATTCGTGATAAAGATTGGCGATGAAGGCCCTGACAGCGTCAGGGCTTTTCTGTTTTTATCGTCAGGCGATTTTTTCCAGCAGTACGCCGCTTTCCATATGATGGGTGTACGGGAACTGATCGAATAGAGCTAGATGAACAACGCGATGCGTTTCGCTCAGCGTTTTCAGGTTGTCACACAGTGTCTCAGGATTGCAGGAGACGTAGAGAATGCGCGGATATTCCTGTACGAGTTTAACGGTTTGTGTATCAAGCCCGCTGCGAGGGGGATCGACAAAGATGGTTTCACAGCGATAGTCCGTTAAATCGATTCCCTGCAGGCGGTTAAATTCCCGCACTCCCCGCATGGCCTGAGTGAATTCTTCCGCAGACATGCGAATAATCTGAATGTTATCAATGTGGTTAACCGCAATGTTGTACTGCGCAGCGGCGACGGACGGTTTGGCGATTTCGGTAGCCAACACGCGCTCGAAGTTACCCGCCAGCGCCAGAGAGAAGTTGCCGTTACCGCAGTAAAGCTCCAGCAGGTCGCCGCGAGAGCCTTTGGTAATGCGCTGTGCCCACTCCAGCATGTGTACGTTGACTGCCGCATTTGGCTGAGTGAAGCTGTTCTCTGTTTGGCGATAAACGATCTCTTTACCGCTGACCGTCAGGCACTCATCAACGTAGTCCCTTTCCAGACAAATCTTTTGCTTTAACGCCCGGCCAATGAGTTGAAGGTTGAATCCTTGCTTTTGTAGGTTTTCGCGAAGAGCTACGGCGTACTGCTGCCACTCTTCGTCAAGCTTGCGGTGGTACAGCAGAGAAACGATGACTTCACCGCTGACTGTTGACAGGTAGTCGATTTGAAACAGCTTGTAGCGCAGAGAATGATGGGGCCTGATTTCATTGAGCAGGGTAGGCATGAGCCGATTTATCAGCTCGCTGGCGGCGGGAAAACTGTTAACCCGGATGCGCTGCTTGGTCTCACGGTCGAACATCACGTGATAGAGGTCGTCCCCTTCGTGCCAGATATGAAACTCTGCCCGCATGCGGTAGTGGCTTTTCGGTGAAGCGAAAACTTCCGGTTTTGGCGCGTTGAAGGGCGCCATCATAGCGATCAGGCGATCGGTCTTTTCTGCCAGTAGGGCGTCATAGCTTTCAATCGGGAGTGTTTCTGGCGTCATCGGCGTCTCGGATTGATGCGGTTGAAAATAGGGTTAAGGCGGCATTGTAGGACATGATCCGACGATGTCTAGCCTTTAGGTCAATTTTAAGGAAATAGCAGTCTAGACATCTATATTAACAAAATGTAGCATGTGTGGTCCGGTCTGAATGAAGCCTTCACGGCTTCTACGTGAAAAGGGAATCTGGTGAAAATCCAGAGCTGACGCGCAGCGGTAAATAGAACGATGGCAACCGTATCGGCTAACGCTGGATACAGACACTGTCTTTGAGATGGGAAGTCGTTGACCACCAATGTTCTTAAGCCCGAAGACCTGCCGGGATCCTGTCGCATGGAAAACAGCCGTCGCGTACTACGCGCTGTCTTTTTGCGGCATCCTGCAACTGAAGTTGGATGCTTTATTTTATGTCTATAAAAAAGAGAATGTTACTTGCCTCGCTTCCGGCGCTGGCCTTTTCAGCATGGGCGGATGACGACGCACAAACGATGGTGGTGACGGCAAATCGCTTCCCGCAGCCGGTATCAACCGTGCTTGCTCCCGTGGATGTTATCAATCGCGATCAGATTGACCTCTGGCAGTCAAAAAGCCTGACTGACGTTTTACGCCGCCTGCCCGGTGTCGATATCGCTCAAAACGGCGGGCGCGGCCAGGCGGCCAGCCTTTACGTGCGCGGTACCGAGTCCCGACACGTTCTGGTGCTGGTGGACGGTATTCGTCTCCCCATATCGGGCATTATGGGAGCGGCAGACTTTAACCAAGTGCCGATTTCTCTGGTGCAGCGCATCGAGTTTATTCGCGGGCCTCGCTCGGCGGTATACGGTTCTGAGGCCATCGGCGGCGTCATTAACATCATTACCACCCGCGATAAAGACGGCGGCCAGATTGAGACCGGCGTTGGTTCAAACCACTATCAGCTGTATGACGGCAGCATTCGCCACACCTTTGGTGAGAAAACGACGATTACGGCAGCCGGTGCGTTTGAAGATTCGCGCGGATTCAATATTCAGCCAGCTTCTTCCTATGCGCCCGACAGCGATCGCGACGGGTTTAGAAGCAAGTCGCTGTGGGCAGGGATCGACCAGCAGTTTTCCTCACAGTTTTCCGGTTTCCTGCGCGCTTACGGCTATGGCAACAATTCGGAATATGATGGCAGTTATGGTGACGAGCGCCAGCTCTATAGCCGTAACTACGATTTGGGGCTGCGTTTCCTTGAGGGAGGTTTTTCCTCTCAGCTTATTGCCAGCTACCAGAGATACAAAGACTACAACTACGATAGCATCAAAGGCCGCTATAAAGACGGGACAACCCTTGACGACATGACGCAGCGTAACGTGCAGTGGGGTAACTCGTACCACTTTGACAACACGGTACTGAGCGGAGGTGTGGACTGGCGACAGGAGAAGCTGGAGTCGTCCGATAACTATACTTCCGATCGCTACAAGCGTGACAACACCGGTTTTTATCTGACTGGACAACAGGGGATCGGTCAGTTCCTGTTTGAAGGCGCAGTGCGTACCGACGATAACGAAGAGTACGGCTGGCATGAAACCTGGCAGGCGGCTGCGGCGTGGGAATTTATTCCTGCTTATCGCCTGACGCTGTCTTACGGCACCGGTTTTCTTGCGCCAACGCTGGGACAGCAGTATGGATCCGATCGCTTCTATATTTCGTCCAATAAAGATCTTAAGCCAGAAGAGTCTCGCCAGTGGGAGATTGGGCTAGAGGGCGATACCGGACCGCTGAACTGGCGCCTGGCGGCCTATCGAAACAAGATAACCAACCTGATTGGCTATGAGTCGGATCCTGTTACATGGGAAGGGCGTTACTACAACATTGAGTCGGCGACCATCCGAGGAATAGAGTGGAACGGTTCATTCAATACGGGGCCGGTTGAGCATAAGATCACGTTAGAGTACCTCGATCCGCGTCGCGATAAAGACGACGAAGTTCTGGCGCGGCGCTCTAAGCAGAAAGCGAAATATCAGCTGGATTGGAATATGTTTGGCCTAGATATGGATGTATCATATCAGTATTACGGTAAGCGATATGATAACAACACGTCTGCCTATGCCAGTCAGCAGAAGCGGCTGTCTAGCTACAGCACGGTTGATGTCTCGGTCGCCTACCCGGTTACTGAGCAGTTTACCGTGCGTGGCCGGGTAGCTAACCTGTTTGATAAAGAGTATGAAACGGCCAGCAACTATGAAACCGCAGGGCGAGAGTACTATCTCACTGCAAGCTATACCTTCTAGCGATGAAAAAAGGAGCATCCCCTATGCCGACTGCACTGGTATTTGATTCTGGCGTGGGGGGGCTTTCGGTCTACCGGGAAATCCGGCAGTTAATGCCGGATTTATCTGTCATTTATGCGTTTGACAACGCGGGCTTTCCCTACGGTGAAAAGAGTGAATCCACTATAGCTCAGCGGGTTGTGGCGATGGTGGAAGCGATTTGTCGTCGACATTCCATTGATATCATCGTGGTTGCCTGTAATACCGCAAGCGTAGTTGCTCTATCGGCGCTGCGTGAACGGATGAGCATTCCCGTAGTGGGCGTTGTGCCCGCGGTTAAACCTGCAGCCAGATTAACTCGTAACGGCGTTGTCGGGCTGCTGGCAACCAACGTAACGGTGAATCGCCCGTATACTCACGACTTAATTGCGCAGTTTGCACAAGACTGCCGCATTGAGCTGATGGGAGCCAGCAGGCTAGTCGAAATGGCTGAAGAAAAGCTGCACGGTGGCGCAATAGATACCGATGAGTTAAAGGCTATTTTATCGCCCTGGTTCACGTCTAGCACTCAGCCGGATACGATCGTATTGGGCTGTACCCACTTTCCTCTACTAAAAGAGGAATTAGCAGCCGTCTTGCCAAAAGGCGTCGTTATGGTGGACTCCGGCGCGGCCATTGCGCGAAGAGTTAAATCGCTGCTGGAAGAGCTTGGTGCTCAGTGGGGTGAACGCCAGCCGGGAATTGCATACTGTTCAAGAAAGAATGACGCGACGGAGCGCCTTTTACCTGCGTTACGTCAATTCGGCTTTGAGTCGCTACAGGAACAGGCTATTTAGCTGCCGGTTGGTTAAACAATCGGCAGTTGAGCAAGTTTTTAAAA